>NZ_MLYQ01000049.1:0-62985 GCF_001866725.1 Bacillus sp. MUM 13 | reverse complement strand
CTTTTAGGGGTCACTACAAAGGTACTGTCCCTTTTACTGAACTATTTATTCAACCCGAATGCAAAAAAGGGTCCATTTACTGTTATTGTGGATAGGATGCGAGCCATTTCTTCGGGTGATTCCTTCCTGCCGCTATCTAACCATTGCTGGATGACTCCTATATGTGCAGAAGCAACGTAAGAAGCTAAGTATTGTCCTGGAACAAGTAAATGTTCCTCCTTAAGAAGTGCGTCAGAATCATTCCCAAAGAGCGTTTTCCACATGAAATTTTTCAGTCTTGTCTGAAAAGATATATCGCCTTTTGGACCTAACACTGCTTGCATAAAACCACTGTTTTTATTCAGGTACTCAAATATGGAAACGGCAAGGGCAAATGGTGTTGCAGTCGAGGGGTCGGTTTTAAGTGCGGCAATCACACCCGGAAAGTTCTTTTTTGCGAGTCTGGACATCTCAAGCATAATCTCTTCCTCGCATTTTGTGATTAAATCAAACTTATCTTGGTAGTGGGCATAAAATGTACCCCTATTAATCTTTGCTCGAGTGGTTATGTCTTTAACCGTAATGGCCTCAAAACCTTTCTCATTGATCAATTCAACAAGTGCATCCCGGATGGATTCTTTTGTCCGAATGACCCGTAAATCCGTATTACTATCCCGCAAGCTATTTCCTCCTTACTTTTATCCAACACATTTATCACTAATGTTCCGTAACCAACACATCTGCCATTTTTGATTATTGAAACAGCACTTGACTACACTTTATAATCTGATTGTAAATAAACAACAGGTTGTTCATTTATTGTAGCATGAAACCAAGGAGGATAAAATATGTTCAAAAACAAACTGGTATTACTGTCACCAATCATTGCATTGGCCGTTATTTTTATTTTTTCATTAACATTATTTCCATCAGTCCAGCCACAGCCCCAAAATCTGCCTATTGCCATCGTAAATGGGGATAATGGTGTGCAAGTTCCTAATGGTCCAAAAATGAATATGGGGAAAATTATCGTTGATAGGATGAGGGGAATTTCAAAATCAGCAAAAGGGGAAGACCCTGCAGTAAAATGGGTTGAAGTAAAAACAGCAGAGGAAGCACAAAAGGGAATGGATGATCAAAAATATTATGCAGCATTAGTCATTCCGGAAGATTTTAGTGCCAAACAGGCATCATTAAGGACACCCGCACCTGCTTCACCCCAAGTTCAAATTTATATCAATCAGGGAATGAATACAGCTGCCTCAACAATGGCGGGACAGGTCTTGAATGGTGTGTATGACAATATGAACAGCACCATTCGCACGCAGATCCTCCAAGAATTTGAAAAGCAAGGAGCAACATTAACAGCAAAACAAGCGGCTGTTTTAGCGGCTCCTATATCAAAAAAAGTGACAAATGTTAATGAAATTGGTACAAATAGTGCGAACGGAAATGCTCCTGTTTCCTTATTTCAGCCATTATGGATAGGAAGCTTAGCAAGTGCGGCTATTATCTTTATGGCTGTCAGTAAAGTATCCATTACAAACCGAAAAGAGAACCTTATCGCAAAGCTAGGGCAAATTGTAATAGGGGCAATTATTTCACTTGTCGTTGGGTTTGGTTTAACTTGGTTCGCAGATGGGCTGGTGGGACTTCATATACCGCAATTTACGGATACAGCTTTATTTCTATCGATTACTTCTTTTAGCTTTTTCCTTATGATTTCAGCGGTCCTTTCCGTGCTGGGAATCAGAAGTTTAGCTCTATTTGGATTATTGTTATTCTTTGGTGCGCCACTGCTTGCAATGGCCCCGGAAATGATGTCTCCATTTTATCGGGACTGGGTTTATTCCTGGCTGCCAATGAGATTCATGATTCAAGGTTTGCGTGAATTGTTCTTCTTTGGAAAAGGATTAACTTGGAGTTCTCCAGTATCAGCACTTGTATGGATTGGGTTAGCAAGTACTGTAATCATACTGGCATCTTCCTTAAAACGTAGTTGGGCAAAAAACAACACGAAAAATTAGAGGCCTAATGAAATAAGCCGTTTTCTTTTAGGGAAACGGCTTTGTTATGTATAAAATTTAGAGAAGTTCCCTTAAGCGCTTTCCTTCATGAATTTCTTGAATCCCTTCCTCACAAACTCCATATGAACGCCAGGAACAAGTTTTACAGACAGTTTGGATGTCCGAGGGGACGACAAACTTTCGGATAGAGGCCTCAATGTCCATCCAGCTCAGAATTTGTCCGATTTTAAGCCCCATTTTTTCTAAAATAATCGCATCTTTTTCATAAATATTGTCGTCTTGACAGTGGTATTTACCTGAGTTAGGATATTTTTCACAAAGTTGATCTGGTCCCTTTACAAGCAAAATTAACGTGTTGGGTTTAGCTCTTAAGGTTTGATGCAAACGTGTCATATTTTCCACATATTCTTCGGAATACCCCATTCCCCGATAGCCCAGAAGGCAAAAAAGATGATGACCCCGTAGCTTATACATATTTCTCCTCCCCAGTTTTTAGGTTCAATTAAAGTGTTAACTAAAATTGTTAATGGTTAACATATATTATTTATCTTAACATATCACACCGATACATTTGGGAAGTTTTTTGTATTGTTGTCTTCGGAGTACCCTAAAAGGGATAACATTAACTAAGCCATAATATCTAAAAAAAGAAACAGGTTTCCTTTAACGGGTTCTATTGATGCGCAATTTCAGCAACAAAAATAACACAAATTTCAGCACAAAAAAATACTTGTACAATAGCTATTGTACAGTGGTATTTCGTGTGATTTTGTTTATGATTATATAGTTTTTTCTTAGTTAGATAAAGGTTATTTTGCAAATGCAGCCAAAGGAAGTTGAGGGGAAAAATTTTTCTAAAATATGGAAGTGTTATGATAAAATTTATGTATAGGTTGGATAAAAAAAGGGGGATACAATATGAAACGATTTATCATGCTCTCAGGCTTAATATTGCTTTTCATTCTTTTAACAGCTTGCTCGTCTAAATCATCTTTAGAACTTGTAAAATCAAAAGTTGATTTTGTTAATGATAAAAGCAAAGTTGGTGCAATAGGTATAACAGAAGGTGACATGAAAGGGCAGGAACTTGTACCGACGGCGTTATATTATGAGTTTGAAATCAAAAATAATGGTAATGAAAAAATAGGAGGAATTGGTGATAAGGGGTTACGAGTAAAAATTGAACCAAATGATAAATTAGCAGCTATATCCAAAGAAACAGTTGGTTTTAATTTTTTTGAACCCTCTTCATATAAAGAAACGGGTGTAGGATACGGAGCTTCTTTTAATGGGGAAATCCTTCCTAATAAAAACGGGAAATACATTTTAACTTACGATTTGGGTGTAAGCGAAGAAAACCCACAAGTTCCTTTAAGAGTTCCATCAAAAGAAAAGCTAAATAAACTTAAGGATCATGCTTTAGATGCTTCTCTAATAGTAACTTTAGATGGTAAAGAAATAACTCGTTTTAACTTAAAAAAGGAATAGTTAAAATTGTGATTTGATGAAAAACAAATAAAAACAGTAAAGCATCGGTGCTAAAACCGATGCTTTTTTAGGTGTTAAATTATTGTTATTTTGTATGTTTTTTTAACTTTTTGTCCCCCAGAAGAGAGGTTTCCCTGTATCTTCTTTCAAATGCGATTGATATCATCAAGCATATCCTGATTCCATTTCCAGTCGCTGATTTCTGCTGCTTCTGTTACATGGTGGATTTTGCTTGCGCCGATGATGGCGGATGTGACAGCGTCTTGGTTGAGAACCCATGAGAGGGCAAGCTGTGACAAGCTGACTTCGTTCTTCTCAGCGATTTCCCGGTATTGTCCAACTTTTTTGAAGTTTTCTGCTGTAAAGTACTTTTTCAATAATTGTTCGCCATGTGCTGCGCGGCTTTCGGCTGGAGCATCTTTCGGGCTTTTGTATTTGCCGGATAGCATGCCTCTTGCCATCGGGCTGTACACCATGACTCCGACGCCTTCTGATTGTGAAAATGGCAGAAGCTCCTGTTCGATTTCCCGTGAAAGCAGGTTATATTGCGGCTGAACAGACACATACTTTTCAAGGTTCAATCTGTCACTGATCCCGTGTGATTTGGCGATCTGCCATGCTGCATAGTTGGAACAGCCGATATATCGCACCTTGCCTTGACGGACGATGTCGTCGAGTGTGCGAAGCGTCTCTTCCAGTGGTGTGCTTTCATCGAAAATATGAACCTGATATAAATCAATATAATCCGTCTGTAAACGGCGCAGGGAGTTGTCGATTTCGTTCATGATATGTACCCTTGAAAGACCGCGTTCATTTTTGCCGCGTCCCATCTGGATGCCGACCTTTGTTGCCAAAACCACTTGATCGCGTTTTCCTTTCAGGTAACGCCCGATGATTTCTTCACTTTCTCCCGTGCCGTGCTTGAATTCTTCATCCTGGCCTTTTCCGTAAAAATTGGCTGTATCCACAAAATTAATGCCGCTTTCAAGAGCCGTATCCAGAATGCTATGTGAGGCATCTTCATCAATCCATCTGCCAAATGCCATCGTGCCTAAGCATAAATTCGAGACTTCCAAACCGGTTTTTCCAAGCTTTTTATACTGCATGATCCCACCAGCCCTCAGTTTATTTTACATAAGCATAGTCCTTTTAAATGGGAGATTCAAGGAATTAGGGCTGTGGCGGGATGGTTCATTTTGTTCTTTAAAGAATATTATTTGTTGTAACATTTATGGATTTCAATATTCTGTTAAAATTGTATTTAAATAGATGTTAAAGATTAGCAGGAGGGGAATATGAAAGTTGAATTAACAAGGTTTAAGGTTAAAAAAGGTAAAACGGAGCGAGTTGATGAATGGTTAAAATTCTTAAATGATCATATGAAAGATGTTCTTGTGACCTTAGCGGGTGAAAAAATGTATGTTGAGACCATTTTCAGAGAGCATCTTAACGGTGATGAGTTTCTCTACTGGCATTCAGTCCAAGGTGAAGGCGGGCAAGAAGTAGAGCAATCTGAACATTGGATTGATAAAAAACATATTGAATTTTGGAATGAATGTATTGACGGAACTTTTAAGCCGATTGATTTGAAGACTGAAGTTGTTATGATACTCCCAAACGTGAAAAACAGTATGAATTAATACTAAGACCTCTGTTTAGAGGTTTTTTTATGTACTTCTGAGTATTTTACTCGTTGCACAATTAAACTTTTCTAAATCAAAACTCTCCGAAATCTATTCTAACAACATGTTTCGGAGGGTTTCAAGAAAGCAACAATCTATACGAAAACAGTACAAATCCTTCATCTTTCTATGGATATGACTAACCTATGCCTGTGATGTTTTAATGATCAGTCGTTGGGATTAATAATGGCAAGTACCTGATGATCTTCCCAATTTCCGTTAATTTTTACATTCTTGATGGCAATCCCTTCCTTATGAAAACCGGCCTTCTCCAATACCCGGATGGAACCGATGTTGTGGGGCATCACGCCGGCTTCAATTCTATGTAATTTAAGTTCCGTAAAAGCATATCGGACCACAAGCTTGGCAGCAATTGTTGTGTAGCCTTTTCCGTTATGATCTTTATTGAGAGAGTATCCGATGAATGCACTTTGCAGAGAGCCTCGAAGTACCTGGAAAAGATTGATATTTCCTATGAGTGTATTATTTTTAGCAAGGAAAATGCCAAAATGATAGGATTTATCTTCCTTTGAATGCTGTTGCCAGGAGTTAATAGCTTTTGTTTGAAATTCTAAAGTATAGTAATCTTCTTTACGTTCAGTGGAAAATGGCTCGAAAAAGCTTTTATTTTTGACAAATAAATTTAGCAGCGCACCGGCATCCGCTTCAGTTAGGGGTCTTAGGTATATCTTTTCGCTATGTAACATGTTGTCCGCCTTTCTTTGCCGCAAAGGACATTTAATAGAATTAAATTTATTTTACCATAAATTTCAAAGCAACTTTATTGGAGTCGGTTTTTTTAAAGCGGTACAATCGCATAGAATTCTGGAAATTGGGCAGATTGGTTAACAGTGTTAGGTGGTTATCATATGGAGAATTTAGATAGTGAAAATACATTTTTTAAAGGGTGCCTTTGGGGAGTACTTTTGTCCATCCCGCTGTGGGCTCTGATTTTGTTTATAATTTATAAAATTTTTGGTGAGATGGCATAAAAAAAAGCCTGCATAGGGAGCAGGCAGCCACGTACATATTTGTTTTACATTCCTTTTACATATAAAACGATTATAACAGTAATGATTAATCCAAATATAATGAAAGTCCCAATCCCTGAACTGTACACAAAATAAACAGTGGTGTGGCTAATCATATTAACAAGCAAGAATATCAATAAAATAAAACACGATAAAAGGACAAAAGGCATATTTTTATTTCTCTTCATGTCAGCCAGGCTCCTCATCATGTAGCGGTATATTTCTATACCCTATGTGAGGGGAGCCTTGTATTATTCTGGATTCTCCAGGAGGCTGATTTTCAACTCGCTCGAATGAAGCGGGATTTGGCTCTAATGAAGACGAATTTCGCTCTAATCAGGGAGGATTTGGCTCGAATGAAGGCTGATTTGAACCAATTATCCATTTAACTGGAAAAAATTAGCCTTCAGAGGGTGACTAAGTTAGGTGTATGCGTGGCTCAAGTCAGCTGAATTTTGTTAATGTGAGGAGGATGATTTTCAACTCGCTCGAATGAAGTGGGATTTGGCTCTAATGAAGTCTAATTTCGCTCTAATCAGAGAGGATTTGGCTCGAATGGAAGCTGATTTGGGTCGATTATCCATTTAACTGGAAAAAATAATCCTTCAGAGGGTGACTATGTTAGATGTATGCGTGGCTCAAGTCAGCTGAATTTTGTATATGTGAGGGGGAAGATTTTCAACTCGCTCGAATGAAGTGGGATTTGGCTCTAATGAAGCCTAATTTCGCTCTAATCAGAGAGGATTTGGTTCGAATGGAGGCTAGTTTGGACCTATTATCCATTTAACTGGAAAAAAATGTTGCCTTAGAGCTCTTGATTCCTGCTGAAAACAACATAATCTTGTAGTTTAGTAACAAAAAAAGGCATGAGGACCCAATCCTCATGCCTTTTTACCTCAGTTATATACCGAACTGGGAATCTTTAAAACAGGATTTCCAGCAGCAAAAGGTGCCAATTCATATTCCTGATAAATCAAGTAAATGCCACCTTGGGCAAAGAAAAATTGGGATTTGCTGTTCATTGGGACATCGCTTCTTTTATGTACAAAGTAGCCGGTGGACTCGTGCTTGATCAGGTAGTTGTAGGCGTATGTTCTGACTTTTTCCATTGTTGCTTTTGTGGTAAGGATGTCGCTTATTTTTACCCGGGTGCCGCTGCTGTTAAAATTAAAGCCTTCAACATAGTCGTTTCCGTGGGCGCCGCCTAGATAAGTATAGTCAGTGATCAGTATGCTCAATTTAGATCCGTCATTGTATTTAACTTTATAAGATGTGATGTATTTGTAGTTACAGGCAAATCCGCTGCACCATTCTTCGCTTCTGTCTCTTTTTTCCTGCGCTTGGGTTGCCAAATATGCCTTATAAGATCTTGCTGCTTCACTCAATAAGGTTTGGTTGATTTTCTTTTCAGCGGTCTTATTTTTCATGCCGGAAACCTGTGGATAGCTAAGATCGCTTACTTTGTATGTGTGCTTAGTAACCTTGATAGCTGTATAGAATTTCAGGTATCTGGTAGAAACATAGGCTTTTTTATTTTTGTACAATATCTCAGACCATCCGGAACTCAGTTTTGCATATACATTTACATTTGTGCCGCTTAATAATGAACCGACAACTTTCCCCTTTAAGCTTGGAGCACTTCTGACATTTAATGTAGTTTTGGTATTCACATAGGCTATCTTGGCCGAAGCTGCACTTGCCCCGTGAGACGTGAAGAGCAAGGAAACGAAAAGTGACAAAACAAGCAGGGTTTTTAAGGCTTTTTGTATGTTCATACTATCCCTCCGTTTAATTTAAGGTACCTTGCTATTATATAAGAAGAAAATTAAAAAAACGATGAGTTTGGTAAAATATGGACAAAAAAACAAGCCGCCCGCCAAGAGGCAGGGGCTTGCATCAGGTTCTTATTTATTGGTACCATAGCTGATCATATTAGTGAAAATCCTGTATGCACCAGGCACCTGGCTTTGGATTTGCCTGTAGAATACTAGGCTTGTATATAGGTAGGTGCCTTTTCCGTAGTCGGCAGCGAGTATGCCTCCAGTAAATGGCGCTTCATTAGGGTCGGCCATGCTGACGAAGGTTTCATAGCGGCTGTCCCATTCCATCGGATAATACAGTCCTCTTTCCTGAATCCAGTTTTCCCAGTCTTTATCGGTAATTTTGTTCGGGTAGCTGAATAGCGGAGAGTTCGGATTTGTTATAGTTACCTTGGCATTTTCATCTGTTACTCTCCAGCGTATGGATGGGTCGCCAATTTTTAGTTTGTACGGCGCGGTGGCAGCAGGGTCCCATTTGTCGCCAGGTTTATGGTATTGGACAACAACGTGTCCGCCATTTTCCGCGTATTGCAGCAAACGTGCATTGTTTTTCAAAAGGTCGGCACGGGAAAGGTAAGCCCGGATGCCTGTAACAATGGTATCGTATTTGCTTAAATCACCTGTGGATAAATCTGCTTCTGTCAGCTTCGTGACATGAAAGCCTGCTTGAATAAGGCTATCTGCCACTTTATCAAATCCGCTGTCCACATAACCGACGTTCAGGTTTTTTGGCTTGTTCAGTTCAAAGGCTACAGCTTTTAGCTTTGCCGGGTATTGATAATAAAATGTTCCGATATGTTTATAGGATATTTCCTGGATGGTGGAGCCGAGTTTCTGTCCATTTCTTTCAGCTATGGCATCTATAGAGTAATCTCCCGCTTTAATGCCAGCTGGCGGTGAAAGCTTAAAGGTGACATCCTGCTCCTCAAGCTTCTTTTTAAAAGAAAGAACAGCTTTTTGAGGAGAAACCTTCCACCCCTTTGGTATGTGTAAGGAGACGGCTGTTTTAGCAGCTCCACTTTGATAGTTTTTAGCTTTGACTGTGACGGGAATTTCCTTTTGCACCTCAAGAGTGTTTACAACAAGGTTATCGGGTGACAAAGTTAAACCGACCTCCGGAAGAACGGCAATGGTTCCTTCCAGATCCTGAACGTGGCTTGCCGCTGTTCCATTGGCCTTGTAGTTTATCTTGGCTTGTATGGCAGGTGCTTGGTACGGGTCATAATAGGCAGCATTCTTAGGGACGGTTATAGTGTAAGTAAAAGTTGCCGTGCTGCCTGGCTTTAGAGTTTTGTTCTGATTATGAGTGGCCGCCTTCCAGCCCTTTGGAATGATGAGAGACGCTCCGGCATTTGTGATGGTATGCTTTCCGTTGTTTACCAGTTTTACTGTAACAGTCGTTTTCTGTCCTTTTGTGAGAATACTTGAAGATGATTTTGCCGTAACTGAGAGGCTCGAGGAAACAAAGCTGGCATTTTGCAGCTGGTCTTCCTTGAGTGAGAGCTTGTGCAGCAAGTCAGCCTTAAGGGCGGAATCCAGGCTTGCACGTTTGGTTTTTGCAAGTGCAGAGCGGACTTCTTTTAATGCCTGCTGGCTTTTGTCAAAAACCTTGCTGCGGTTCGGATAAGAAGAAATAGCAGAGTTAAGGTCATACTGAAGGGCTATAAACTGGTTCTTTAAGGCTTGCTCTTTTTTAGGGAGCTTTTTTGCCCATTGTTTTAAGTCATAGGGTACACCTGCAAACAGGTCCTTATTGTCACCGACTGCGCTTTTCAGGAGTTCCAAATCAACTTGTCTCGGTTCTGCAGGAATGACAGACCCCATTCCCTGGCTTTTGTGCATGAACCGTGATTGTTCTCCTAGCTGAGGATAAGTCATTTTATAGACTGGATCATATTTGCCGATTTCTATGGAAGTGGTTGCTGATTCTTTGGAGGCGGCAGGGAGGTAGAGTTTCTTAATTTGCCAGACGGATAAACCTTCTTTTAATTGCTTTGGAAACACTTTAGGATCTGCGGCGTCTTTAAATGCCCGTTCTGTCAATATCTCCATTGTGCGGTGGTGGCCGTGCTGTGTATCATCGTTTCGGAAGGAGGGCATCGCAATGTCCGGCTGATAGGTGCGGATAAATCGGATGACACGTTCATAGGTGAGTGTTTCTCCCCATTTTGAAAGGGTTTCTTCAGGTGTTTTTGAAAAACCGAAATCATAGATAGGGTCAGAAGTGGTTCTGCTTAAATGGTAAGCTGTGACACCAGTGATTTTGGCAGCTTCAATCATTTCTCTAGAACGGATTATGCCAAGTGCATTGCCTAATTCATCGCCAATCTCATTTTGTCCCCCCTCGCCGCGGTTGGCAATCAGGCTTGATGTTTTGACTCCAAGCCCTCTTGATAAATAGGCCAAAAAGTCACTGCGCTCATCATCAGGATGGGCTCCGGTATTCAAAAAAGAGACGGTTGTTCCAAGAGGCTTTACAGCATTCCAAAGGGCAACATCAGGTTCTTTTGCTGGAGCGGCAATTCCTTCGATAGGGAAAAAGGATGCACAAAGCAGAATCGAAAGGAATGAGAATAGAATTCTTTTCATTTTGTAACCCCTTTCATTTTTTGTGGAGTTTTACAAACTTTCCTCCTTTTGGCCTGGGTATATAGTAGGTTAGTTAATATTCCTAACTAACAGGACGAAAAAACCCCTTAGCTAATGAATAACACAACAATTTGACTTTGTAAATACATGGATAACTTTTATTTAACAGAATAATCCAAATAATAAAAAAATATATTGAAACCGCTTTACATATAATTTATAGTTTAGTTAATTAGTAAAACTTACTAACCAAAATAATTAAGGCCGTGATGTGATGAGTCTAAAAGGGACACCAATGCATATGAAATACATGAATAAAAAAAGAATATTGCTGTGCATCCAGGAGTTTGCACCAATTTCACGGGCAGAAATTGCCGCTAAAATTAACATATCTAAGCCTACTGTATCCATGCTTGTGGAGGAGCTGATCCGGGAAAATTGGGTGTATGAAAAAGGCAGCGGTGAATCTTCATCACAGGGAGGAAGAAGGCCTATTCAGCTTTACTTTAATGAAAAAGCCATGTTCATTCTGGGTACAGATATCGGCGGCACAAAAGTCCATACTATTCTCAGTGATTTAAACGGCAGCATCATAGGGGAAAAAAGCTTTCACACAGCTGAATTTCTGAAGAGCGGGCTTTTGGAAAAAATTGCAGAAGATGTGGACTCCATGCTTATGGATAAGAACATTAACAGGGATTCCATATTAGGGCTGGGGGCAGGTGTTCCCGGTATCACGGATTCTAAACGTGGCATTGTATTGGAAGCCCCTAGCCTTGACTGGGTGAACTACCCGTTCATTGAGGAAGCTAAAAGGTACTTTGAATTTCCGGTTGTGGTGGATAATGATGTGAATGCTGCAGCTTTGGGAGAACAATGGCTGGGAGCAGCAAGGGATAAGAAAAACGTACTATTCATAGCTGTCGGAACTGGAATCGGAAGCGGCATTATCATTAATAATCAGCTTTACCGGGGAGCCTTTGGCGCAGCAGGAGAGATGGGCTATATGGTAACAGACCGGCAGGATGTAAAGAGAGATTTTAAACCGGTTTTTCAGCATTATGGATATTTGGAAAGTGTGGCAGGGGGGAAATCCATAGGAGAGGCATTTACCAGGAGCGTCAGAAATGACCCTGGCCACCCGCTTTACATGGAGGCCCTGTCTTCGGAATTAACTGGGGAGATGGCTTTTCTATGTGCTGCAAAAGGAGACGGGACTGCTAAAAAAGTAATCGGGGAAGCGACCGAGCATTTGGCATTTGGTGTCATTAATGCAGCAAGCCTGCTTAATCCTGAAATAATCATTCTAGGAGGTGGTGTCTCGAAATCATCTAATCAAATTTTGCCTAAGCTGTGTGAAATGGTCAAACAGTATCTTCCGGGATCACTGGAAATCCAGACAACAAAGCTTGGAAATCATGCTGGTGTTCTTGGAGCAGTTTCTCTGTTTTTAAGGGAACATAAAAGCATTCTTACTCATATTGAAGAGGGGGATTTTTTGTGAAGGTGAATAAAAAGATATCGGCAATAACGGCTTTAACCCTATCAGCTGCCATGTTCATGACGGCATGCAGCTCAGAGAAAAGCTCTGGTGATGGAGAAAAGAAAAAAAGTCTGGAAGAGAAAATTGTGGTCTATTCTCCTCATGGAAAGGATATTTTATCAGAGTTTGAGAAGAAGTTCGAAGCGAAGTACAACATTGATGTAGAGTGGCTCGATATGGGCTCGCAGGAGGTGCTCGACCGGGTCCGCTCTGAGAAAAATAATCCTCAGGCAGACATCTGGTGGGGAGCTCCGTCTACAAGTTTTGACCAGGCAAAGGATGAAGGATTGCTTGAACCCTACAAGCCAAAATACGCAAACACCCTCGCAGACGGCTTTCACGATCCAAAGTGGTATTGGACAGGAACTAGCCAAACTCCAGAAGTCATCATGTACAACAGCAAAAAGGTATCCAAAAGTGAAGCACCAAAAGATTGGGATGACCTTCTTGACCCCAAATGGAAAGACAAACTAATTATCCGCTATCCTTTAGCATCAGGAACCATGAGAACAATCTTCTCTTCTATGATTTACCGTGATTATAAAGATTCAAAAGATCCGGCAGAAGGCTATAAGTGGCTTGAGAAGCTGGACAAAAATACGAAGGAATATTCCGCCAATCCTGAAATGATGTATAACAAAGTGGCAAAAGGCGAAGGTGTCGTGACCGTCTGGGATATGCCGGATGTAGTTATGCTGAAGGAAACGAAAAATTATCCTTTCGAATTCATCATTCCGGAAAGCGGGACTCCTGTTCTAACAGAAGGGATCGCTGTAGTGAAGAAGGCGCCTCATCCAAAAGCGGCGAAAGCTTTTTATGAGTTTGTGAATTCTCCTGAAGCGGCTAAGATCCTGGCTAAGGACTTCTACAGGATTCCGACGAGAAACGATATTAAAGATCTGCCGGATTGGATCAAAAATACAGAAATTAAGAGCATGGATATCGACTGGTCTGTTTTCCAGAAGGAAAGCGATGGCTGGATGAAATACTGGGATGAAAATATAAAGAGCGGGAACAAAGAAATCAAGGAATAGGAAGTGAAAGGTATGGCGTCGATACAAATAGAAAATGTCCAAAAAACCTTTGGAAAGGTAACGGCAATTGATCACTTAAACCTTGATATTAGGGATGGTGAATTCTTTACCTTTCTTGGGCCAAGCGGATGCGGCAAGACGACAACACTGCGCATGATTGCCGGTTTTTATTATCCGACAAAGGGCATCGTCCGGTTTGGGGATAAGGATATGACGCAAGTACCTCCTGAAAAAAGAAATACAGGCATGGTTTTTCAAAACTATGCCCTTTTTCCTCATATGACCGTGTTTGAAAATGTAGCGTACGGACTTAGGGTGAGGAAAACCTCTCTCAAGGACATTAAGGAGCGTGTCGGCAATATTCTTCAGAAGGTACGTCTGGAAAAGTATGCTGAAAGACAAGTTAGCCAGTTAAGCGGAGGGCAGCAGCAGCGTGTGGCCTTGGCCCGTTCGCTTGTCATTGAGCCGGAAATTCTTTTGCTGGATGAGCCCCTGAGCAATCTGGATGCCAAACTGCGCGATGAAATGAGAAGTGAAATTCTCAGGCTGCAGCGTGAATATAAAATCACCACAATTTACGTGACTCATGATCAGGCGGAGGCATTATCGATGAGTGACCGGATTGCGGTGTTTCATTATGGAGTCTGCCAGCAGGTTGGAACGCCGGCAGAAATATATAATGAGCCAGCGAATGATTTTGTTGCAAGTTTCATAGGTGACATAAATCTGCTGCCGGTCAAAGAGATTTATAGGGAACATGGAAAACTGGAAGCTGAAGTTTTCCATGAAACCCAGCGTTTTTCTATACATACCCATCACATCGAGTCAGAGTTTGAGGGAGAGAACCTTGCCCTTTCCGTCAGGCCGGAAGCAATCAGGATTTTGGCGGCTGACCAAGACGGGCTATCTAATGTGTTTAAAGGCACGATTGAAGACATCCAGTTTTTTGGCTCGGTCATTAATCTTGACGTTTCGGCCGCGGGACATCGTCTTAAGGTCAATATCCTGAACAATAGTTCCTCTGCCTTGTATAAAAGGGGAGAGCAGGTGCTGGTTCATATACCAGAAGATCATATCCGCATTATTCCAATGGTAAAGGATGATGCTTTATGATGAAAAACCGGGACTCCAGGCTGACATATGGGCTGTTGATACCTGTTGTGCTTGTCCTTATTGCTTATGTGCTTTATCCATCGATTCGTACTCTTGTGGAAAGCCTGAATAAAGACGGCAGCCTGACACTATCAAACTATCAGGATTTCTTTTCCCAAAAATCGAAGACCAATTTAGAGGCGCTTTGGAATTCGGTTTATATTTCTGTATTAAGTGTAGTGGCCAGTGCCGTTATTGGTATCCCGCTTGCTTTGATCTTCAACCGCTATGATTTCCCTGGAAGGAAATTTTTCTCTACGGCAGCTATCATGCCAATTGTTCTTCCGTCGTTAGTCGGTGTAATGGCTTTTATGTTTTTATACGGTGAAACCGGACTGATTCCTAATTTAATAAAAGATTTGTTTGAACTAAAAAAAGTACCCTTCAAAATTGGGGGAGTATCCGGAATCCTGCTTGTGCACGCCTATACGATGTATGTGTACTTTTATATGACCGTTTCATCCGCACTGAATAAAATTGATCCTTCTCTTGAAGAAAGTGCCCACAACCTTGGGGGCTCAAGATTCAATGTGTTTTGGAAGGTGACGTTTCCGCTTTTGACACCTGCGATCGTGGCTGCTTCGCTTCTCGTGTTTATGATTTCTATGGCATCGTTTAGTGCGCCATTTTTATTGGCAGGCGGTTACCGGGTCCTTAGTCTGCAGATATATTTTTCGAAAATTAATGGTGATATGGAAATAGCTGCTGCACAATCGGTCATTCTTTCAATCGTTTCAATCAGCTTCCTGCTGTTCATGAGGTGGTATCAAAACAGGAAGGACTACCGAATGGCGACGAAGGGGATCGGAGCTCATCGCAGTGAAGTGAAAAATCCTGTCACGAAGTGGATCATGGTGATCTTCGGAATCTTGGCTGTCATCATTTTGCTTCTTCCGCACTTTACAATCCTGCTTCTTTCGCTGGTTCCGGATGGCACGTGGACATGGCAGACCTATCCATCGACATTCAACTTTGAAAACTTCCGTTTGCTTTTTGAAGATCCCAATATTCTGAAGCCGATTAAAAACAGTTTATTGCTGGCTGTGATTGCAACCGCAGGCAACCTGGTATTTGGTGTGCTTACTTCGTACTTGCTTGTGAAGAGGAAATTCGTCGGGAAGAACTTTGTGGATATCTTAGTGATGATTCCCTGGGCGCTGCCGGCAACAGTAATCGGGATGAATCTCGTTTTTGCTTTTAATGAACCGAATATTTTTTCCTTTGGAAACATTTTAGTAGGAACTTTTTGGATTTTGCCGCTTGCTTATTTTATCCGGCACATTCCGCTTGTGGTGCGGTCTACAAATGCAGTCCTTGAGCAGCTGGATGATTCGATTGAGGAAGCATCGCGGAGTCTCGGTGCAAAGTGGTTTTATACGTTCAGAAAAGTGATACTGCCTATTATTATGCCAGGTGTCCTTTCTGGAACACTGCTTGCCTTTGTTGAAGCAGTGGGAGAATTTCCTACTTCAGTTCTACTATATACCTTATCAAACCGTCCAATATCCATAGAAATCATGAATCAGCTGCGCATGTTTAATATGGGGCAAGCGGCAGCTTATGGCATGATCCAAATTATCTTAATTGCCGCTGTTCTCTTCATTTCAAATAAATTTTTTGGTGTAAAGGCGGAACAATCACTTTAATGGAGGTATTGTATGTTTGAAGATTTTATCAAAAGCGAAGGCACGGTCTTTCCCGGGAAAACCTATGTAGAGCAATTACTGAAGCCTGTTTTTAATGATCAAAGGGATTTCCTGTTTCATGTGATGTTTGATATTCACCGGGCGCATGTGATTATGCTTGCTGAAGAGGGGATTATTGAAAAGTCTGAAGCTGAGGTCATGCTCGGGGGAATCAATAAGGCCGCAGCTTGTGATTCTTCTTCATTATGTTATAAGCCAGAGTTTGAGGATTTATTTTTTATGATGGAAGCGCGGATTGGGGAGGAAATAGGCGCTGAGCTTGCCGGCAAGATTCATATTGCAAGGAGCCGGAATGATATGGGTGTGGCGATGTACCGGCTCGTGCTGAGACAGAACCTTCTGGAAACCCTTGGGCATGTTCAGTTATTAAGCGAGGCTCTGCTCTATCAGGCAGAGAAACATAAAAATACGGTGATGACCGGCTATACGCATACACAGCCGGCCCAGCCGACAACGCTTGGGCATTATCTGCTCGCTGTTTATGATGTGCTGCAAAGAGATGCGAAGAGGCTCCAGACTGCATATGAAACGGTGAACAAATCGCCTCTTGGAGCGGCCGCCCTGACGACTACAGGCTTTCCGATTTCGCGCAGCCGGACATGTGAATTGCTTGGCTTTGAGGGAGTGATTGAGAATTCCTATGATTCGATTGCAGGTGCCGATTATCTGCTTGAAACGGCTTCTGCCATTATGACGTTAATGGTGGATTCGGGCCGGTGGATTCAGGATTTCCTGCAGCATGTGACAAGAGAGTTCGGCTCCTTTACTGTGGCGGATCCTTATGTCCAGGTGAGCAGCATTATGCCGCAAAAACGAAATCCGGTGTCCATTGAGCATGCGAGGGCACTTGCCAGCAGCTCTTTCGGGGACGCAATGGCTGCTGTGAACATGATTCATAATACACCGTTTGGCGATATCGTGGATACAGAGGATGATCTGCAGCCGCATCTGTACCGGGCATTCAATAATGCAAACCGTGTGCTGAAGCTGATGTATGCCGTCATTTCCACCCTGAAGGTCAATGAAGGGCATATGAAAAAAATGGCCGGTAAATCAAGCATCACCATCACCGAGCTGGCCGATACATTATCACGTGACTACGGGATATCCTTCCGCCATGCCCATTCCATTGCAAGTGCCGTTGCAAAAAAAACAAAGCAGCAGAATATGGAATTATATGATTGGGACGTTCAGGACATAAACAATATGCTGAAGGATTTTGTCTCTGTCACACTTACAAAAGAAGAGTGGCAGAAAATTATTTCCCCGGAATATTTTGTTGAAATCAGGAAGGTACAGGGCGGACCGAATCCTGATGAAGTTGAGAGGATGATTTTACAGCGGAAAGAAGCTCTTTTGAAGGCTAAAGGTGATTGGGAAAAAGTGATGAATATATTGAAGGAAAAACGGGCTGAACTGATAGCTTTTACGTTCAGAGATTGAACCGGGGGGAGAGCTCCCGGTTTTTTTTGGTATCATGAATTTGTGATTGTCCTGCCATTTATTGTATGATAGGGTACTAAGAATATATGGGTTAGGATGAATGTAATGAATCAGCCGCAAACGAATGAGACGATTGCACGCAGGGATAAAAAGCTGTTTAAAATGTTGGTGATTATCGCTTGGGCTTTTGTACTCTGCGTGAACACTTGGACAAAAAGCCTTGAGCAATTCCTTGATTTTAAATCGCTGGGTTTTACCTGGAACCCGTCTCCGGATTTTGTATCCTTTTTTTATTTTTATGATTTAACATTGATACACCAAGACTTTATCATCGTGAAGCTTGGACATTTCACAGGTTTTGCCGTGATGGATCTATTGCTGTATTGGCTCTTGAAAAACCATAAGCGGGCAATTTTGATTTCTTTTGCCTTTGCGTTTTTTACGGAGTTTTTTCAGCTGTTCTTCGGCAGAGACGGACGCTTATATGACCTTGGGATTGACACACTGGGTATCTTGTTTGTCTCCTTTTTTCTGAGTGTGTTTGAGCGGAGGGTACGCGGATAGAATGAGGGGCAAATCTTTAGGGATTTGTTCTTTTTTTATGCCTTCGCTCGAATCAAAGGGAGTTTGGCTCGAATCACTGGACATTTGGCTCTAATGAAGGGGGATTTCGCTCGAATCAGAGCTGATTTGGCGTTATTATCCATAAAAATGGAAATTAAAGTGCGTGATAGCCCTGTGCAGTGAGGGAAACAGAGATGTTTTGAATATATTAATGGCGAAGAGTGCGCCTTAAGACAAAATAAGGCGGACTATCTAGCGTTTTTTGCTAGAGTAAGAGGTAATTTCGGAATGTGTTTCATTCACGACCATGTTCGTTCTCCGTTTGGTTTGTCAAAGCGCCCAATTAGGCCTTTTTTGCATTCGCTCGAATCACCGGGAGTTTGGCTCGATTCACTGCACATTTGGCTCTAATAAAGGGGAATTTCGCTCGAATCAGAGCTGATTTGATACTATTATCCATAAAAATGGAAATTAAAGTGTGGAAAGGGCTATGTAAAGTAAGGAAAACGGGCTTTTTTCGCATTTTTTTAATGATACAGGTAATTGTATATGATTTTCATCTTCTTTATCAAAGGTGAAGTTAAGGTTATTGGGTGATTCTGAATGATATCCCTGAAGTCTTATAACATCTAGCGACAATGTGGAGCACTACAACTTTATTTAATGTGGTTTCAATTCCTCGACAATAGAAAAATGGAAAGCCATTTGAGTAAGAAAAAGCAAATGCTTATCTTGGAAAGTGTTTATGGAACTTGGGAAGCCGCAGATAAATTAAAACTGAGAAACTACGCATTCTGGTTTGAAGATTATTCCAGTTATTTCATAGGAAAATAAAAATACATATAAAAAATAGGAGCTGGAAATTGTATCTCCTAGCTCGTGTGTTTTACTAAAGTAAAGTAAGTTTACTCTCCTAAATTCAATAACCATTTACGCAATTTATCCTTCGGGTAGTACACCTTACCGCCTATTATAATATGCGGAATGTCTGAATGCTCTTGAATTAAAGATTTTGTATCTTCTCTCGATATCCCTATAAAATAATGCACATCATTTTCTTTAATTAGTTGGTGTTCATCATCTTCATTTAACGAATCGAAAAGGCTTTTTGCATTCGGGTTTTTAAAATTTTTCAGTCCATCTCCGATAAAATATCCTGCAACGGCAATCCCTATCGATACAAAAAACATACTCCATTCCATTACTTTCTCTCCCTACTAAAAAATGTTCATTCTATCTAATGTTTGATGTTAAAAACCGTATTCATTTTATTTTTATTAATCTGTGCCTTTAGTTTAAGTACATTCCTTCACAATATTATTCTTATTTTACCGTAAATATCCAGTTTTGTTAAAACTAATTTAATTAGATGGAGGGGGAAGTCATCTCAACATTTTTCAACAAATCAACCTTGTCCTTTAACATAGCTTTATAAAAAAACAAGTAAAAGATCGATATGGCGTTGATTGCCCAAATAGTGATGGTGATGATGAGATCATCCATCCGCCATGTAAGGATGATGGCAACAATAATCATGGAGAGGGAAAGCAGCATTTTTTCAATCATATTTGGCCACCGTTTTTATTTTTAATTGCTCTATAAATTTTTCAGGATGGTCCAAGCGTATCGCTACTTTGCTGTATGTTTTTTCAATTCCGAAGAAAAGAACAGCACGCTGTGGTTCTTTTAATTCTAAAATGATGTGTGGGTGCATCGCCTCGAAGTCTTTGGCTATAAATTCGATTGTTGTGGTCCTGTCGGTTTTTTTCTCAAGTTCATTCGGATTTGTGTTGATTTCAGCGATGTTATCAAGCGGCAATGCCATTTTCTTTGCCAATCCAAGAGAGAGGTACAAGGTGCTGCCTGACAGTTTAACCGGATTCAGCCTGATTGTCTGGATGTCACCAACAAAAAATATGACGGAGCAGATGTTCAGTATGAGAAGCACTAGTGACAGGACAGCTGAATAGTTGTGAAGCCACCAGTGTATGCCAATTGTTTCAATCACAATGGCATGAAGCAACATGATCTGAAATGCAATCATGCTAGTATTTTTATGGAGGGTATAGGTGTTTTCTTCAGCAGCTGGAATTTTTCTCCACGACATAAAGGTATAGTAAAACATTAGGAAATCTGAAGCGGCTGCCCTCACTATAGGATGTTTGCCTGTTTTCTTTTCGACTGCAGACGGAAAGGAGAAAAGCAGGCCTTCTTCGCTTTGGCGGACTTCCTGTATGATTGCAGGGAGATTGCGCATGAGCATAAACAGCAGTCCCAGCTCCAAAAACAGAAGCAGTCCTTCAATTGCAAATCCTCCATATGAAAGAGCCTTGTACGGCTGGAAGTATTCCTGCGGGATCAGAAATCGTGCCAATATAATGCCGGCAGCCATTGAAAGAATTAGACGCTTCACATGGCCATTCTTTTTCCTATTAATCACAACAAGCAGCAGGGGCGATATGATTGCCAAATCAAAAATGGAGCCGAGCGTGACCAAGTTCGTTTCCTCCAGCAGGATAATTGGAGAAAGGGGGGAGCGGTATAATAAAATATTTGATCCAAGCACCAGGAATAACAGCGCCTTCCAGATATAATTTTTATTCCCTAACTTCCGAACTAGCATCTCATCATCTCCCTTATACATTCATTATAGCGTGTTTGAAAATATTTCCTTAAATTAATTTTTACATTTTTTCAAAACTTTTCATGCGGCTGGTAAGGTTTTGTGCTTAATCGGGAAAGTGGTTTCAGAAATCATGGTATAGATAACTGAAAAGGATGATTTTTCAAGGGAGGTGTTTCGTGAGAATAAAGTTATTTAAATCATATTAAAGTCGTTTAAAAAATAATAAAGTCATTTAAAACTAAACGTCAGTTATGCTATTCAACAATAGGGCCAGTTTGTTGAACATCACTTATAAAGAAAAATTGGTTAGAAGGAAGAAACTGTGAAGACTTTCACTTGAACTACCATGAAAATTAACTGACTGCTTGATTGTGTTCTTTTCTCTCTAATCAAATCTGTAGGGTAAAACAAGCTAGATAGCAATATGGTGAAAAACTGCGTAATTAAGAGATAAGTGTTTGTTTAGAGGGAAGTTAGTTGAAAAGAACCGAATGGTAAACATCTTCCCGTTTAAACCGACATAAACAACAAGGGGGGACGACTATGCACAGAAAATGGAAAGCCATGTTGTCATTTTTGATGGTATGTACGATTGGAATGGCCATTCACGCCATGGCGGCCAAGAAAACAGAACAAAGCGGACTGTATGTCTCTCCTGTTGGCGATGATAAAAATCCAGGAAGCAGGAAAAAACCGCTTAAAACCATACAAAAAGCAGTCAATCTCGCAGAACCTGGTACCACGGTCTATGTACGACATGGGACTTATCGTGAACAGGTGGTCATCAAAAAATCCGGGCGTAAAGAAGCCCCTATTACGTTGAAAGCGTATCCGAAGGAAAAGGCGACCATTGATGGAAGCCGCGTTCAGGTGTCGTGGGACCATCAGGGCTTGGTTTCGATCCATGACAAAAGCTATGTCACGGTCGAGGGATTTGAAATCAAGCAGTATAAAACCAAAAAGGAAGACTTGGTGCCCATCGGAATTTCCGTCAGCGGGAGCGGGAAAGGGGTCAAGATTTTACGGAACCATGTGCACCATATCGAAACGCAGCATAAAAACGGGAACGCCCATGGAATTGCGGTATATGGCACCAATGCACCGGACGCGATCGAGGATATTATCGTTTCAGGAAACAAACTGGAAGACATGAAGTTGGGTTGGAGTGAGTCGCTCGTGTTAAACGGAAATGTTTCGAACTTTAAGGTGACAGACAACCTCCTAAGGCGAAACGACAACATCGGAATTGATATCATCGGATTCGAGGGTGTATCCACTGAGGAGAAGTTCGACCAGGCGAGAAACGGAATCATCCGCAACAATACGGTCTATGACATTTCCAGTTACGGAAACCCGTCCTACGGAAATGATTATTCTGCGGGCGGTATTTATGTCGATGGAGGAAAACAGATCACCATCGAAAACAATCGTGTCTATCAGAATGATATAGGCATAGAAGCGGCCAGTGAACACGGCGGAAAATCCACAAGCTCGGTCACGATAAGGAACAATGTCATTTATGAAAACAGAAGTGCAGGCATTGCAATCGGTGGCTATGATCACAAAAGAGGAAGCACCGTGAAAAATAGGATTACAGGGAACATCCTGTATGAAAACGATTCCAAATTTCAAGACGGGGGCCAACTGCTCATACAATACCACACAAAGCAAAACAGGATTGAGAACAACATCATGGTGGCCGGGAAATCAAAGCTTTTAATCAGCAGTCCTACCAATCAAATTAACAGCAATAAGATCGACAACAATGTCTATTACTATGAAAAAGGAGATAAACAAACACGCTGGATCTGGCAATCGGAAGAAGTCACCGGCTTTGCAGAGTATCAACAGAAAAGCCTCCAGGATCGTAAAAGCACGTTCCGGAAGCCCATCTTCGCGGATGAAAGGAAACGGGACTTCCGATTGGTCACCAAAAAGTAACCAGTAGTATAATGGGTACATACTACATCTCGATAGGAACGATGATAAATGAAAAGGATACCCGAACATAATTCTTACTGGAGCCAACGAGGGTTGAGAAGTCTATATAATCGGTATAGAAAAAGTGTTTTACATGAAAATTAAGTGCAAAATGTGCAAGTACGAGAAGCATTATGACCTTCCAAAAGCTAAGGTTGCTGCTATAAGCAGATGCTGCACGATATAGAGCAATGCTGAGCAGTTTCCCTGCGAAAATATTGGTTATGAAATGGAAGCTGAAATCAGGATACAATCTGAGGGAGGTTTTAATGTTAGATTTAGTGATTTAAGAATACTTTCATTGATTACAATATTGCTTCTAATAGATTGCAGAGCAAAAAAAAGAAGACCCGATGGGGCCTTCTTTTTTGCTAAATTTATATACGTTTCGCACCGATAAATTTAGGCTTCCAGTATGAATTGCTTGTTGCAGCAATGGATACTCCTTTTGATGTAGCAGCTTGGATCATTTTTCCGCTTCCCATGTAGATGGAAACGTGAGTTGGGCGGGATGCCCGGTTTGGAGCGAAGAACATTAAGTCGCCTGTTTTTAAAGAGCTGACGCGGCTTCCTTTTTCGTACATATCCGCTGCTGTGCGGGGCAATGTTTTGCCGGCTTTTGCATATGAATATTTCACAAGTCCTGAGCAATCGAATCCGCTTGGTGTAGTGCCGCCGTATCTATATTTGACGCCTAAGTTGCTTTTAGCAACCTTAATTGCTTTTGCATGGTACGCCGTGGTTTTAGGAGCTGAATATGTAGCAAGATATTTTGAACTTACATATCCTGATTTTGAACTTGCTTTGATTTTAGCCCAGCCTTTTGAAGTTGAGTAAACCGTAACTTTTGTGCCTTTTTTTAATTTAGCAACGATGGATGCTCTAGTAGAAGCGCTTTTCCGTACGTTTAGCGTTCCTGAACTGACTTTCACATATTTGCTTGTAGCGGCTTCACTTAAAGTAGGTGCGACCACTGAGATACTTGATGCAAGTAAAACTAACGATAACAATTTCTTTAACAATGTAATTTACCCCCGAATCATATTTGCTAAACTCAATATATACAAATGAGATAACAAAAACATCACAGGTATATTACAAAAAAATTACGTTGCTTATAAATCTATGAAAACGCTGATATAGCAGGCTTGATGGCAATATAGTAATTATTGGTACTTTTTATATTTTGCTAGCAGAACCAGCTGTAAAGGATCCTCGCCCACCCAATTGCAGACACCCACAGTGGGATGCTTAAAAAAACACCCCACATAAATCCCCTTGGAAAACCGCCGGTATCCTCTTTCATAAACTACACTCCTCCCACAGGTTTTTTGCAGACTATGAAAAACACGGGCTCTTCTTTTATTATAAATGCCGCCTGATAAGGAAACTGTCAAATGGCGGACGAATGGCATGAAAATGATTGTCGTAAATCAGAAGATATAGAGTGAAATGCGGACAACTTCCTCAAGATTTTACATATGATATAGAGAATCTATAGTATGGGAGGTTTCTGCATGATAAACTGGAAAGTCCGATTTAAAAATAGGCTGTGGCTTACAGGTTTTCTGTCACAGCTTTTCATAGTCATTGAAATCCTTTTGGTAGGGGCGCATGCGATTGGCCTTACTGATTTTAAACTGACAGAGGATATAAAGGGCTGGGTGCTGTCCCTTGTAAATGCTGTTGCGGCACTTCTGTCCACAGTCACGAATATTCAGGATCCTACTACAAAAGGATATAGCGACAGCAGCCAGGCGAAGGACTACGAGCATCCAAGATAAAAAAAGCCCGGCTGCTGACAGCGGGGCTTCGTTATGTACTGTATGTATGTTTTTAATGCTGCTCTTTCGATTTCCCGCAGCGCACGCAAACATCTGTATAATAGCTGTATTTGTGATTACGGTGGAATAAGCATAATAGAGATTTAATTTTGCTCATGAATGATCGCTCCTTTATTTGTAGCCTTTTCCATTTTACAGAAGGAAACCTTGTCCAGTAAGTGAGTCTTTCTGGATGATAAAGGCATTTATTACAGATAAGGAAAATTGCTTAAGGAATAGGAGATTCAATCATTTTTGTTAAAAAAAGTAGGGTTCGGGACAATAGACCTGTTTTGCCTGAAGTTATTGGGGTATATAAAAATTAACACATCCGTATAAGGGGCAAAATCATTGAAAAGTGATGGCGCAAAGCTATAGGGGCTAACGCATCTGCTATGCCAGCCAGCTGCCGGATTCTTACTGGGACCTGCGAGGGGGACATCATGATGCTGCTTTTTCTTGGAGGGCTATTCTCTGGGTCATTTCTCATGTTATTTGTAATGAGTCTCATGTATGCGGCTAAGCGCGGCGATGAGCAAGGAAGGTATTTTTAAATAGGAGAGGGGACGAAAGGCTGTATCCTTTCATCCCGAATCTGCCATTATGACGTTTTCTTTAAGTTAGCATGTGAACGATAATAGCTGACCGCTTCCAAAACGAATCTTTTTTCCTGTGCTGTTAGCAAGTTCCATGTTCCGGCTTTGATTTTCATAATAATCTCTCCTTCGCTAGTATTTTATATTTTAAATGCTAATTATTTATAATTTATACTCTCAGTATACCGCCAATTCTTGTGAAACAAACAACACAAATTCCATCAGCTTTCCTCAGCAATAGACCTGATTTTACTCTTGGTGCTGAGGCTTTTTAGCATTCTTGGAGGAATGCTGTATGGTTTTGATGAGGAATATGTGCGAAAACACTAAAAACGTCGAATGTTTTTTTATGGGTTTTTTTGAAAAAAATAGGTTTAGTGGAGTTTGCGCTGGCAGAAATACTCTTGAGGGAGTATTTTTTTGTGGACTAGGGGGGTATTTGGGCTAAATATATGAAAAGCTGCCTGGCTGCTGCTTCAGACAGCTTTTCATATTATTTCATTCTATAAATCCTGGCTTCATAAGGACGTAAACTGAAAGAGTTTATATCATCATGTTCCACTTCGTAATTGGACAGCAGCAGTTCAGGAGCCTGAGCCTTTAGTTCTTCTGGCAGTTCAAACACAGGTGTTCTCTCAAAGAAGTTCAGGATTACGAGCAGCTTTTCATCCTCAAGTGTACGTGTGTATACATAAAGGTCGGGATCAAGCGGAAGCAGCAGCTTGTATGCTCCGTATACAAAAACATCGTACTGTTTTCTGAGGGAAATCAGGTTCCGGTAGAAGTGCAGAATAGAGTGCTCGTCCCTTATCGCATGCTGGACATTCACTTTCGGGTAATTGGAATTGACTCCAAGCCACGGCTCGCCTTCTGTGAAGCCTGCGTTAGGTGTGTCGTCCCATTGCATGGGTGTGCGCGAATTGTCACGGCTTTTTTTCCATATCGATTCCATGATGGCATTCAATGGGGTGCTGCTTTCCAGTGCCTGTTTGTAATAATTCAGGGTTTCGACATCCCGGTATCCCTTAATGGATGGGAATTGTGGGTTGGTCATGCCGATTTCTTCTCCCTGGAAAATGTAGGGAGTTCCTTCAAGAGTCAGTAAAAAGGCAGCAAGCATTTTGGCGGATTCCACCCGATACTCCTTGTCATTGCCAAAACGGGAAACAGAACGCGGCTGGTCGTGGTTGCAGAGATAATTTGCATTCCATCCTTTTCCATGCAGGACGGTTTGCCATTTGCTCATCACGTTTTTTAAATCCAAGAGGTTCCAGGACATCAGCTTCCATTTTCCTGTCCCGCCGGCTGCGGAATCTAACTGCATATGCTCGAACTGAAACACCATGTTCAGTTCCTTGCGCTTGTCCCCGATATAATTCAGGGCCTGCTCCGGCCCGAGTCCTGACGTTTCTCCGACGGTCATGATGTCATAGTCCTCAAGCACCTCGTTTAAGTTATGAAGAAGAGTATGCACTTTTTCCAGATTGGAAAAGAGAGTATAGGCCCTGACATATGGAAGGTGGTTCGGATCCGGGGCGTCTGGCAGTCCTTCTGCTTTTACAATATGTGCGATTGCATCAAACCTGAAGCCGTCAATTCCTTTATCCAGCCACCAGCGGACCATTTCATCAATTTCACTGATCATTTGTTCGTTCTTCCAGTTGAGGTCAGGCTGATGCTCGGTATACAGGTGCATGTAGTATTCATCCGTCGTTTCATCATACTTCCACACCGAGCCGCTGAAATAAGACTCCCAGTTGTTTGGAGGGCCTCCGTTTTTTCCTTTTCTCCATATATAATAATCGCGCTTTGGATTGTCGGCGGAAGAGCGTGACTCGATAAACCACGGATGCTCGTCGGATGTATGGTTAACCACAAGATCCATAATAATCTTGATGCCCATATCATGTGCCTTATTCAAGAGCTCATCAAAATCCTCCATCGTTCCAAATTGCTTCATGATACCCCGGTAGTCGCTGATATCATAGCCGTTATCATGATTGGGAGAGGTGTAAATGGGACAAAGCCAGACCACATCGATTCCGAGATCTTTTATGTATGGAAGTTTGGAGATAATCCCCTGAAGATCCCCGATTCCGTCTCCATCGGAATCCATGAATGAAGCGGGGTAAATCTGATAAACCACACTTTCTTTCCACCATTTTCTGTTCATGTTTCTGTGAGCCCTCCTTTGAAACGTTCTTCCATTTTTTTACCCTTTCTTTTTATGATAGAAACGCTCTTGAAGTTTGTATGCGTATTTTTGAATTCGTTCACCTGAAACGGCATTATGCTATTACCAAAAAAAAGATGTAATACTTTCTTAATATTCCCTTCACAAATGTTTAACAGAAAGGGAGTAGTGTAGATTGTGAACGAAACATCCCGAGGAGGCTTCCATATGAAACGATTCCAGTTTGCTAAAGCTATCAATGTAATGAGTGCAGCTGCTTTGGGGACCATGCTTGCAATGTCGCCGGCTGTTCATGCAGAAGAGAAGAATTCTAAAGGGGAAACAAAAACACCGATTAAGCATGTTGTTGTCATATTTGGAGAAAATGTGTCTTTTGACCATTATTTTGGCACCTATCCTTATGCGCTGAACGTGAAAGGGGAGCCTGCATTTACCCCTAAGGCCAATACACCTGATGTAAATAACTTATTAACACCTAAAGATTATAATAAAACGCAGCCGGATATTTCTAAAACCAATTTGATGACAGATAATCCTAATACTTCGAATCCTGCCCGTTTAGATCGTTCTCAAGCGATGACAGCTGATATGGATCATAATTATCATGATGAAATCGCAGCAGCGAATAACGGTAAAATGGACAACTTTGTCAGCGGGACAGGAAAAGGGTCACGCCAGGTAATGGACTATTATGATGGAAATACAGTTACGGCTTTATGGAATTACGCCCAAAACTTCGCGATGAGCGATAATTCATTCGGAACGGGCTACGGCCCATCCACACCCGGCGCGCTGAACCTTATTTCCGGTGAAACCCACGGTGCATCTCTATTTGACAAAGCAGGCAAAGAGGTCAAATCAGATATCCTGAATGAGTATGAAAACAGGACAGTAACGGGTGATCCTAATCCGCATTTGGACAAGGCCTCAACGGGTGTGACAGCCCAAATGGACGATACCAATAAAAACGCCGGCGATTTGCTTAATGAAAAAGGAGTTACCTGGGGCTGGTTCCAGGGCGGATTTGCTGATCCTGCCGCCAAACATAAAAATATCGGCGGTGCAGATGTGACAGACTACAGCCCGCATCACGAGCCATTCCAATATTATAAATCAACCGCTAACCCAGATCATAAGGCACCAAGCTCTCCTGACATGATCGGCAAGAGTGATGGGGCGAATCACCAATATGATATGAAGGATTTCTGGAAAACGGTCGATGCAGGGAAGATGCCGAGCGTAAGCTATTTGAAAGCGCCAATGTATCAGGATGGACATGCCGGGTATTCAGATCCGCTGGACGAGCAGCACTTTATCGTAAACACCATCAATCATCTGCAAAAGACACCAGAGTGGAAGGATACGGCTGTTGTGGTTGCTTATGACGATTCAGACGGCTGGTATGATCATGTGTATTCACCTGACAACGGACAGACCGTAGAATCAGGCAAGGCTGGATATGGCCCAAGATTGCCGCTGCTTGTCGTCTCGCCTTATGCCAAGAGTAATTATGTGGACCATACATTAACAGATCAAACGTCTATTCTCAGGTTTATCGAGGACAACTGGAGCTTAGGCCGCATCGGCGGAGAATCTCTTGATGCAAAAGCAGGCAGCCTTGAAAATATGTTTGATTTCAGCAAGAAACCGAGCAATAAAAAACTGTTCCTTAATGAAGAAACAGGACAGCCTGTAAAAGGGAAAGATGAGAAAACGGAGCATAAGCATCATTCCCAACATCATCATAATCACTAAATGAGAATTCACTAACGGTAGCTGTCCAAAATAGAATGTTCCGCATCGAATGAATTCTGGTGCATCACTAGCTATTAGTGGTGTGCCTTTTTTGTTTTTAAGACCTCTAAATGACCTCATTATTTACCGCACTAATCCAAAATAGTTAATTATTTATAACAATTATTACACTTAACGGGTAGAATAGTTGAAAAGGGAAACGGATATGAAACAAAGATGTCCTTAATGCGTATGTATGAATAAGGCGGTGAAAAAGGGGGCATTTTATTGATTCAGTTTTTTCTAATTGTAGGGATAGTAGGTATCATTATTTCAGGTGTTTTTATCGGGGCTTGGGTTGATGGAGACCGTCAAAGAGGAAATTTTTATTCAGAAACCCCAGAAGACAGAAGTTCCAGAACGAAAATAGCATTAATATCTGGTATCGCAGGCATAATTTCTTTATTAATTTCTGGGTTAATTTATTTCATATTTCAATAACAGATTCTAAAGTGCTTTACTTTAAAAAGAGAGTAAAGCTTTTTTCTTGTTCAACTAAATGGCAGGTCTGTTTAATAAGAGCCCTAGATTTTATATTGTACTTTTCCATATTTTTAACAATATGCATAATGACCCCAAAAAGATAAACTATGCATATAGCATTCTGAATAAAAACACCCTAATAGGAAAGAGTGGTATTTCATGGACATAGATTGGCAATTAGATATTCTACGTGCTTTGGATGGGAAAATAAGCGATATTAGTGAAACCAAAAATGGCTTTTTACTAACAGTGGAGGCTAGTACCTTTGAACCTTATTACTCGCACTCTGTTTTTAAATGTGAATTACATAATTGTAAAGAGTTCCTTCTGAAGTTAAACGGAAGCATAAATATTAAGGATATAGATGAGTTCAAGAAGTATGAGATAGAAATCAATAATACAGAATTTGAAAACAATAAACTTGTTGTTAATTGTCTAAATAAATGAGAGATGGTCTGAAATTCACATTGAGACAGAGACTATAAAGGTGTACGACGAATTCAATAAAGAAATTTCGCCTTTAGACTTTTTAATCATGCAGAATGAATTATGCAGCACAGGGATAGGGATTGATTTTCATATTGGAAATTCCATAAAGGATATCTACGAAGATAGTGTAAAATTTGACGAAAAGGTGCTTGGATATCTTCGGAACCAGGAACAATATTGGCAGAGATATAAGAACAGGGGTCCAAATAAAGATATTGATTTACTCATTGGTTTAGATGAGTATGGAGATAAAATTTTTACAATGGATGAAGTAAATATGTTGATAAAAATACGCGACAATTTATGCAGTACATACAATACAGATAATCTAATCGACCTAAAAATTAGATATTTTGCCATGAAACTAAAAGAGACGTGTGAAGAAGCGAAACTAAAAAATAGGAGAATAATAGCAGTTGGTGATTAAAGTTTTTTATTCCTTCTATAATGTTTTCTTATGCAACTATCAGCCCAGGTTTGTTGAAATGTAATATATGCCCATATGAGAAATAACCCAAAAATAAAAGGGGAACAGTGTATGAATAATGAATTTGAAAAGGCCATAAATTTACTGAAAAATAAGGATAATGAAACTTATCCGACATTTGCTTACTCTGTGTTAAATAATTATATTCCTGGACAGGTATATATGGATGAATTGAAGAAAACTGTTTTAGTCGGAACTGATTCAGGTATTTTTATTGTTGGTGGAGACGAAATGAACAATGGTCTTGATAGCATATTTTTGGAAATTTTTAGAAGTAGAAAAAATGAAAAAAAGCGATTCACTTTGTTTTCTCCATCAAAAGAATGGGATCAAGTTATAGTTAAGTTGTTTGAAAATGAGTTAAGACCCGTGCATAGATATTCTTTTCATTTTAATAAGGATACATATTCAAAAATAAAAAAGGGGAAATTACCCCATGATTTTATAGTAAAGAGAATAGATGAAAAAATAATTACTGAAAGTCTGGAGTTTAATGAATCTTATTATAATGAATATTGGGGTTCAGTATCAAATTTTCTTGAAAATGGTTTTGGTTATTGTTTGCTACATAATGATACTGTTGTAAGTGAATGTACATCTATATTTAGTTCATCACAATTTGCTGAAATTGATATTGCAACTAAAAATAAGTTTAGAGGAATGGGCTTAGCTCAAAATGTTGCAGAGATATTCATTGAACATTGTATTGAAAGAAATTTGAAACCCAATTGGGATTGTAATGTTAACAATTTTGCGTCGATAAAGCTGGCTGAAAGATTAGGTTTCGAAAATCCAATGGAATATTCAGTATTCGTTAGAAAGTAAAATCCTGTTTTCGCTAACGGGTATTTTACTCCAATTATAGATGTTGCTAAAGCAACCTTTTTTTTATGGAACTAACGGGCCGAGCAGCCTTTTTCTTATGGAACTACCATGAAAATAAGTTTCTTCAGAATTGGAAAATGACAATAGTTAAGAAGACCCTACTCAAACGTTAAAAAAAAGAGGAGAGCGATAAATAATAAGTCTATGGATTAGGGTTGGGTTGACTGGATTAAGGTCAGTATCAGTATTGACACTCCTAATCATTTTCATTCTCTGTGGTGAAACGGTGATTTTTCTGCTTCATGGATGGCTAACGGGTCAGTTTAGTTGAAGAAGGATTTTCATTCTCCTTTGTAGAAGGTGAGTAATGTATGTGCATTTCCTTATGAAAGAAGGTTGTATTATGGAGTCTTATCCTTCTGAAATTGATTTCATTTCTCTATTTGAATGTCTTCCAGTAAAGAAAGATGTTGATGAACTGTTCGAATATAATGAATCAACCTTCAGGTTCAAGGTTAATCAGCATAAATATGAGGTTATCGTTTGCCCGTTTTATAATCAATTTGGGTTATTAGTACAAGAGGGAAGTATGGTTATTGGAAGATATAATTTTCAAACGGTAAGTAAAATCGAAATACTTACCGATAAAAAGGATGAATCTTCTATACGGTTATTTTTAGATGATGATAGAGAAAGGTTTTTAATGATTGCAGAAATTACCTTCAAACCGAACTTTAAGATTGAAATAAAAGAAACGTTTGTTTGATTATATTTAAGAACTGGCTGCCCAAACCGGTAGCCTTTTTATTGAACTAAAGGAGCTCAATACCTGTAATGAATGTTCTTAATGAACAAACGAAGCAGGTTACTTGAAGAAGGATTTACATTAAGATGTAGAGAATAACTCAATAATTGAAAGTTCTTTAAAGGAGATAATGTGATACATTATGGAATTGACTTGTAGATTAGGCAAAATAGAAATGCTACTACCCGATGCATCAATTTCATATTTCTTTATTGATGAAGATTTAGCTGAACTGTTTAAATTGGAAACAAATAATGAGGCATTAAAACTTCTACGCAAAACAGCCAGAGAAAAGATAGAACCCAATATATATAAGCGTATTGGTTTTGATTACGAATCGAGTGCGGTTATTATACGTACGACAAATGCTGAAACGATATTGGAGATAGCTTTAGTTATAAACGACCTTGCTAATGTGACCTTATCCGAAGAAGAAATAAACAATACCAAAAACCAATTACTCTCACACAAAATACCCAAGAAACAAAAATGGAAAGTGGGAGATATATTCCAAATCCCACTAGAGAATGGCACATACGCTTTTGGTCAGGTGGTATGGAAAAGCTATACACAGCCAGTTTGCGGTTTATTTGATATTAATAAAACGAATGTTCCAACCTTAGAAGAAATCATGAACTATCCTTTCATTTCAGTGCTTTCGTTAACACCTAGTTCATTAGATAATCACAGATGGAAGGTACTTGGTAATATGCAAGTTAAGATTCAAATGGAGGATGTCCCTAGAAAATTTAATGGAACGCCTTGTGCTGGTGCTATGAGTTTTACTGATGGAATCCTCGAAGACTTAGCAAATGCATTTTACGGGGTTACACCGTGGAACGTATCCGCTGAAGAGGATTATTTCGACCGAATTTTATTACCTACAGTGAAACGTCCTTCAACTGCAAAAGTTTTATCGATTTCCGAAAGGAACATTTATCGGAAAGAGAGAAAATGGGATTAAATATCTTTGCTATAGCAGATTGTGAAGGAATGTACTTAAACTAAAGGGTAGTTTAGTACAAGAAGGCTTTTTGAAGTAAGGAAGAGAATAATTGTAAATATGCAAAAGAAAAAAATAGCGGGGTGTGCCTTCCCGAAGAGCAAAGAGAAGGGAGCATAAATCCTCATTGCCGGTGAAACAGCCGGGGACTTATACTCCCTATATATCAGTGTTCTGGTTCGCTGCCCAAAGCTTCCGGAATCATCGTGAAGCCCTCGATCACGGCATCTTCTTCCACTTCGATCATGAGGTAGCGTTTTCTGTCAAACATAATTTGCTTTACATACCTTAAGTCTTGTGGACTGATCGAAATGTTCGCCGCTTTTGTGTTAATCTTAATCGATTTGGACGTATATTTCGGAAGGATGCTGCTGGCTTTAATCTCATACTTGTCATCGTCGATGATTTTTTGGTAAGCTGACTCAACCTTTTCCGAATCAATGTCCTCAAGGCCGCTCAATTTTAGTACCCGTTCCACATCTTTGGCATCTAATCTCGGCGGCTCTTCCTCTTCTTCATTTTCTTCGATTATACGGTGGATCTCTTCATACACATTGGAAAGCGCGGAGGTGCTTAACTGATCCCCTGTTATGTCTTTCACGATTTCTTCAAAAATGATTTTGTCATCTTGTGCCGTCATTGTTTCTTCGCCGTTTAAGACTTCTTCAATGAACGCATGGTCAGGCTCGTGAACCTTGCCTGCCGAATAGAGAACGTGATTGACGTCTGCCGCGTTTTCGGTGAAGCAGGGAAACAAAAAGCCTGAAATCGGAGCCTTTAGGTTGATAATGGGGTCCACGACAAAGTGATATTTAAATTCTTTTTCTACATAGTCGAAAAGCAGCTCTTTCTTCGGCTCCTGTGTGTTATTGATGCTGCACAGAATAAACGGGTGGGAATAAACGGTATCCCGTTTGCTTGTCTCGTCCTCTTCATTTCGCCGCTTCATGGGTTTAAAATATTCTCCGCGAATGAAAGTGACGACGATATCCTTCTCATATTGGCGGAGTTCCAGCATTCTGCCAACAATGTGGTGCATTTGCTCTGTCCAGCCGTCTACATCAGGGCTCAGCAATCCTTGATGCAAAATGAGTTGGCTGTTCTCTCCCCCGTCCCGCTTGAACTTTAACTCAAAGAGCTTTTCATCCAATTGACCGGCTAGCATTTTTTTGAAGTTATTCATGAATAACTCCTGCTGTTCCTGGTCGAGCATTTCAAAAGGCTGGCTTTCATGATGATAAATGTCACTGGGTTCCTTCGTGATATAAACATTAAAGATATCGGAAATGGTGAGTAAATCATTTCCTGCTTTGAATTGTTTTCGAATATGTGCAATGTCTTTTTGGTTCATGCTTGCATTCACTCCTAAGTTGACCTGAATTGCCTATTTACTAGAATAACAAAGCTTCATATCATTTGAACATACTTTTCTATCGATCGTCCACAGCTCCTGAAGGGAAGGAGATTGATTTATTTAAAGTAAGGTGTATTTGATTTATGAACCAACTACTTTGTGAAATATGCTACTTAAACTATCGGGTGTTTTAGTAAAAAACGGATATCAAAGAAAAATGAGCTTGGAGATAAATTTTCCAGCTCATTTTTTATGTGTATTTTTAAATCAATCTTTACCTTTAACATAGCCTAAATTTAATATGTTGTAGTAGTAAATGAGGTCATATGTGGTACTAAAAAAGGATAGATAAAACGGATTATAAATGCTTTTACCTATCCTTTTCTTTTACCTCATATAATGTGGAATTTTTAAAAAAGGAGTCAGGTCCTTTTTGGCGTGAAAAAGAGCTGATTGTTAAATATATGAAAAATTATCATGTGATAACATTTACAAACTTTTATCATTCACTGTTTTTTAATAATGCCTATTTGCTCATGACTTTGGGAGCCGGTTTAGGTAACAGGCAAAAATTATACCATCATAGAATTAGAGAAACCTGGATGGTCTTGAGGTTTCTTTGCATATCCCATCGGTTTTTCTTGGCACAATGCTTGTGTGTACTTTGGACTATGGCATGAGCCTTGAATGGGATACTAGTTATATGGTTCTGGATAAAAAGTCGAAAAAAGGTATATTTCTATTTTACAAAAATTTCATGAAAGCTACATATATTGGAAGTAGTCTATAAAAGTAATCTATTAACAAATAAAAGGCAGGAGTGAAAGTGATGCTAAAAAAACTTAAGAAAAAGAAAAGGCTGCTTTATGGCCTTGCCTTCAGCACTGCACTTATTGGCTCAGCGGGTGCTTATGCTTCACATGAGGGTGCATTTGGAAGCAATCTTGTCGGACAACTTGCTGATGGTTCCGTTCAGACTCCTGTTAACCAGCTGATCACACCTGCCGGGAAGCAGATTGAATTCGGTGGAAATCCTATTTCGGCTGCTGTGAACCCAAATGGTAAAACGGCTGTCACCTTGATTGGCCGGAATAATTACGGCGGCAATGGAATTAACGTTGCAGACCTTTCAACAGGAAAACTGATTAAGGAAAACTTCTCTTTGGGCCTTACAAGCATGTGGGGATTAGCTTATTCAAAGGACGGAAGCCAGCTTTATGCAACCGGCTCTAAAAGCGGGACAGGCAAGGTCGTTGTCATGTCTATTGCCGGGGACGGAACCCCGAGCATCCAAAAGACTTATAATCTTCCAAAACCGGCTGCCGGAGGAAATATCAACCCGCTTGACTTAGCGGTAGGGCCACAGGGACAGCTGCTCGTAGCACTGAACCGGGATAACAGCCTTGGCGTGATGGATCCTAAAACAGGTACACTAACAGCTAAGATTCCGGTTGAAAATGCCCCTTCGAGTGTATTAGTTGACGGAGATACCGCCTATGTAACCAATCAGGGCGGGAGAACGGCCAAGGCAGGGGATGCGACAGTCGATTCTTCGGGAACGCAGGTTGTGGTTGATGCTAAAACCGGCGCGACGAATACTGGATCTGTTTCGGTTGTTGATCTTAAAACAAATACAGTGGTTAAACACATTGAAGTCGGCGTGCAGCCTGAAAGAATGGCTCAATCAGGACAATACATCTTCGTAACCAACACCAACAGTGACAGCGTCTCTGTCATTGACTCCAAGACAAATAATGTGGTCCAAACAATAGACATCAAACCATATCCGAACAGCCACAAGGGATCTGCACCAAATGCCGTGAAGATGGCGGATGGTAAATTAATGGTCAGTCTTGGCCGTGATAACGCGATTGCTGTATATGACTGGAAAGGCCCAAAAAAGAAACCTGAATTACAGGGACTTTTGCCAACAGCGTGGTTCCCGGTAGATATTGCTATTGATAATGAAAATAAAAATCTTGTTGTTGCAAATGCAGACGGAATTGGCTCAAGAGGGCCAGCCCGCAATTTAACGATTCAGGGAATCACCGTTTCAGGCCGCTCTTCTTATGCTCAAGTTGGCTCTCTTTCCTTGATTCCATTTCCAAGCGCCAAAGATTTGGTTAAGGGAACAAAGCAGGTATATGAGAACAACAACTGGTATGGTTTGAAGCATTTAAACGCCAAGCCGCGAAAGCATAAAAAACCTGTTGCCATGCCCGAGCGTTCCGGCGAGCCGTCAACGATTAAACATGTGTTTTATATCATCAAAGAAAACCGGACATATGACCAGGTATTGGGCGATCTTGGAAAAGGGAACGGAGAACCAGCTTTAACCCAGTTTCCAAAGCAGGTCACTCCAAACCTGCATAAACTCGCAAACACATACCCGCTTTTGGACAATATGTATACGTCAGGCATTCAGTCAGCAAGCGGACATCAATGGGTGATGCAGGGAACCAATACCGATTATGAAGATAAAGAAACGGATACAGGCAATGTGAAAAGCTATCCGGGAGGTGCCGGAGATGCCATGGCCTATGCACCAACTGGCCATCTTTGGGATCAGGCAGCAAAATACGGCGTTTCTGTCGAGAACTTCGGGGAAGATACGACTGGCTTCACGGGTCCTGAACCATTCGGTAGCTGGATGGACTGGTATAAAGACTATCAAATCCTTTCAGGACAGAAGCAAGGCGACCTTCATGTTCCGGTTGGCAGCTACGGGGCAACCTATGATATTCCATCACTTGGGCCGATTACCTATAAGCCGTTCCCGACATTCGATACAAATATCCCGGATCAGTATCGTTTTGAAATTTTCAAGGAGCAGTTTGAAAAGCATGTGAAAAATCATGACCTGCCGGCTCTGAACACAATGTGGGTGATGGATGACCATACAGCCGGAAATGCAACAGGATCTCCTACACCGCAGGCCATGGTAGCAGACAATGACCTGGCTGTCGGCAAAATTGTGGACCTGATCTCACACAGCCCTTATTGGAAAGACTCGGTGATCTTCATTACGGAAGATGATGCGCAAAATGGATTAGATCATGTAGATGGCCACCGTGAACCTGCCCATGTAATCAGTCCCTGGGTGAAAAAGGGAATCACCAATAGCCACTATTGGACGGTGATCAATATGGTCCGCAGCATCGAACAAATTCTCGGTCTTCCTGCTATGAACCAGAACGATGCCGCTGCTGAGCCGATGAGTGAGCTCTTTACCAATAAACCGGATTTTGCACCGTACAGCTTTGAACAGAACCAAATCCCGCTCGATACCCTAAACGGGCAGCCGGATTCCAATAAAGCTTCACTTGCAAGTACAGATAAAGTGACAAAGCAAACAGAGGAACTTTCCAAGCAGTGGACGGAATGGTCGAACAAAAACAAGAAATTATTTACCGGCAAAAATGCTTCACCGGATGAAGTGAACGCAAACATGCTGAATCATTCCGTATGGTACGCGACTAAAGGCTTTGATAAACCATATCCTGGCGATAAAAAGGCCCATACACCTGCTGAAGTGGAGAAGCAGCCCGAAAGCAGTGCTCCTTCACCTGCTGACAATGACTGATCATTAGAAAAGAAAGAGACATAACAAGCAGCTTCCGTTAAAGGTAGCTGCTTGTTTTTAAGACTCGCTCGAATGAAGCGGGATTTCGCTCGAATGGAGCTGGATTTGGCTCGAATACCAGGTGATTTGGCTCGAATCACAGCGGATTTGGACTTATTATCCAAATATTTGGAAAATATCACAGCGTGAACCATTGAATATCCAGCAAAAAACATGATACAAGTAGATTCCGAGCTAATCTTCTCTTTTTTTGAAAAAATCCATATGAATAGGAGGGATTCCGGGATCTTTCATGCCTGGATGCATATATGAAACGATTAATAGAGGCGGCGATGAAGCGTTCCATTCTAATTGTGACATTAATTGTCCTGATCCTCGTTTGGGGCGGTATTTCTGCGATACATATTCAGCGGGATTACCTGCCGGAAATCAGCAATCCCACTTTGATGGTTACTGTTCGTGCGGATGATCTGCAGGCAGAACAGATTAAAACAAGGATAACAGAACCCATCCAGCAGGCAGTCCGCACGGTGGACGGGCTGCTGGATGTGGAAACCAATTCCTTTAATGGAGGGACCTTGGTCAGCTTGAACTTTCCGATGAACTTTGATATGAAGCAGGCTGAAGAACAGGTATCAAAGGCCCTTGATGATGTTAAGATGCCTGCGGGAATTCAAAATCCGACTGTTACCAGGCTAAGTACACACTCTATGCCCATCATACGGATGAGCTTGAGTTCTTCTGGAAATGTTACGGAGGATACGCTGCGGACTGCGATACAAGAAGATGCTGTCAATCGGCTGAAAACAGTGCCGGGTGTAAAGGATGTGCGGGTTTCAGGCGGGGGAAGCGCCGGATATGCCATCAGCATCCGAACAGGAGATCTGAAAAAAGCGGGATTAACCGCCGAAGATGTCAAAAGGTCTCTTGCAGAAAATGACACAACTGAACTGTATGGAAATGTGTCAAACCAGCATATTTCGGTACCTATAGAGGTTTCAGGCTGGGACATCAATCAGCAGGATCTGCTGAAGCTGCCGATTACTGGTGAAAATAAAAAAACCGTATCCTTGTCAGATGTAGCGGATATTTCTAACTCGATCGTGAATCTGGAGACCATTTCAAGGACAAATGGGGTTCCTGGCGTTTTGCTGGATGTGCTCAAAACACCTTCCTCCAATATTACGGATGTTTCAGAGCGGGTCAAAAATAAAATGAAGGAACTTCCCGCCCTGAAAAATAAGGATGTGAAGCTTTCCATCGTATTTGACCAGGGTGAGCAGGTAAATGCATCTCTAAAGGGTCTTTTAAAAGAGGGCTTGTTAGGCTGTTTATTTTCCATGATTTGTGTGTTCCTGTTTTTCCGTAAGGTCCGTTCTACCTTATTGATCGCTATTTCTCTGCCAATCTGCTTACTGCTGACAACGGGCATTTTAAAAACAATGGGAATCAGCTTGAATATCCTTACTGTTTCAGGGCTGATTGTGGCGATGGGCAGAGTGGTCGATGACTCGATCGTCATCCTTGATAATATGAACAGAAAGGTGCATGAAGCTAAAAAAAGCAATGCTTGGCTGTTAACAGACGCCGTGTCGGAGATGATTCCTGCGATTGTCTCATCTACCGCAACAACCATTGCTGTTTACGTTCCAATTGCCATCATTGGTGGCATGGTGAGTGCAGCCTTTTCAGGATTCGCCTGGTCGGTTGTGATTGCACTCGTTATTTCGCTATTTGTTTCCATTTTGATTGTGCCGGCTCTTTATCATCTTTTCTGGAAGGAAAGGCCGCTTGCTTCCGCTGATCCTATAGAGCCGATCGCCCGACGGATGCTTACCTGGGTATTTCAGCGAAAGGGCAAGGTAGCGGCTGTTTTTCTCGCTTTATTTATCATTACTGCGGCAGGCGCAGCTCTTCTTCCGGTTAATTTTTTGCCGGCTGCCAATCAGGCGGGCCAAATCGGTGTGCAGGTTGAAATGCCAAGTACTGCTACACTTTCAGAAGTCGATCATGAAGTGCAAAGAGTAGAAAACATCCTTAAAAAAAATCCTGAGGTGGACTCCTTTTCTTCAGGGCTCGGTTCTTCTTTTACCCCGCAGTCAGATGATGTATTCGATTCAGGAGGGGGATGGATCCAGAAACCGAATATTGCCAATCTGTCCATTACGGTTAAAAAAGGTGAAACTCCAGATGTCTTTATACACAAGCTGCAGAAGCAATTGCATGCTTACTCAAGTAAGGCGGTCTTTACGGTTTCGAATTCAAGCATAGCGGGCGATGATTCGCAGCTGAAGATAAATATCACAGGAGCTGATAGCGATGCACTTGAATCTGCGGCCGGAATCATCCGGAACAAGCTGAAGCTTGTGCCAGGGCTAGCTGTGCAGGGGACGGCGGATGAAGGGGATCATATCACCCAGTATGTGATAGAGCTTAACCGTAAGGCGATTGAATATAATGGTATTAAGGAAGATGACATTTTAAATCGGATCCAGCTATATACCGCTGAAGGATCAAAGGGTGTCATTTCTATTAATCAAAACACCTATCCCGTAGTCCTTCATACCGATTTGCAAAGAGATGCAAATGCTGCCGGCATAGGCTCAGCCAGGGATATTTTTTCTTTAATGGGCGGGGAGACCTTTTTGAATAAAGAAGGAAAGAAAGTACGATTGGATCAGCTTGCCTTACTTATGCCATCAGGTACGCCGGTTATTGAAGAGAAGGACGGGCAGCCTTATGCCGCAGTGACGGCAAACATTGTTTCAAGGGATATTGGAGGGGTGACGAAGCAGGTTAAAAGTGCCCTTGGGGAAATTTCGCTGCCGGGAGGAATACAGTACTCCTTAGCGGGTGCCCCTCAGCAGGTGTATGAAATGATTTATGAAATGGCGATTGCTTTATTCTTTTCCATTTTGCTTGTTCTCTTAATCATCAGTGCTGTGTTTCGGGGATGGAAAGCGCCTCTGTCTGTATTAATGTGCCTTCCATTGGCCTTTATTGGATCGGTCGTCGGGATGTTTCTTTTTAGGATGGAATGGAATCTTGCGGCACTGGTTGGACTTATGATGCTGACAGGGATCGTGGTGACGAACGGAATTGTTCTTGTTGATAAAATTGAGAGAAATATAGCAGCTGGGGTGAACGCAGAAGAGGCCATTTTGCAGGGAACCATCTCCCGTGTCCGTCCAATCCTGGCAACTGCCTTCACAACGATCCTGACTCTCATGCCGCTTGCCTTGTCATCACGGACAGATACGGTTATTTCTCAAACTCTTGGAGTCACCGTAGTCGGAGGGCTGATCAGTTCGACATGTATTAGCTTGTTTATGATTCCGATATGCTATAAATGGATGCACCGGGGAGGCAAAACATCGGTGATTTCTTCCTCTAAAACTGAATTAAAGCAGGCGCGGTGAAAGGTAATATTGCTGCAATGGAACATGGTGGCTGATTTCCGCTTCAGGCTGCTCGCTTTCCGCGGGGCGTGAGGTGAGCCTCTGATTCTCCTGCAGGGTCTCATCTTCCCGCTAATCCCGCAGAAGTCTCGCACCTTGCGCTCCAATCAGCCTGGTTTAATTATGAGATTGCCTCATAGAACTCATAGGAAAAGAGATTATGCAAAAAACAATACATATAAAAACAGTGATATGGATGTCAAAACATGATAGTTTCCGTTATAAGGGTTCCGCTCCTTGCTTGTGAAAAGGAATTGAAAGGTCCTTGAAAAAAGGTTTGTATTCTAGTGAAGAGGACAAGTTGATTAATGTGGAGGGCTGGCCGTATTCCATGGCGCTATCGATGAAATCCTCCAATGTGTGGACAGATTCGGTTACAACTTTTACGAGGTAGCTGTATTGTCCTGCGAGCCGGTGGCATTCCAATACTTCCGGGTGACCACTGCAGAATTCACGGAAGGCTTTGCATCTTTTGGAGTCAAACAAGATAAAAGCGGTAACGTATTTGTGGATTTTTTCCGGGTTAATCACGGCTCTGTAGCCGGTAATGACTCCTTTATCCTCCAGTTTTTTAACTCGTTCTTTCACAGCAGGTACAGACAAATTGATCCTGTGGCCAAGCTCCGTCATGGAAATCCGGGCATCCTCCTGCAGCTGATAGATTATTTTTTGATCCAATAAATCCATTCAAAACAGCCCCCTTAAAATATAAGTCTATGAAGCATAAATAACGTAAAAAATAATGTTTCCATATGTAATTACCTCATAAAACATATGTTAAAGTATACCAATTAGAAATACAATTAAAGGGTAAACAGATTGGAGGGATTAGCTGTTGAATAGTCGTACGCCGCTGCTGATTATTGATGTTCAGAATGCTTTTGATGACCAAAGCTGGGGTAGAAGAAACAACGAAAATGCAGAAAGGAACATTGCCAGATTACTACATTCATGGAGGAAGTCGGGCTGGCCGGTTATCCATATTTCGCATATATCTGATCATCCTCAATCCCTATTTTATAGAGAAAGAGATTCGAGCAGAATAAAAGAAATTGTTTTGCCTGAACCGGATGAAATCATCATAGAGAAGTCTGTTAATAGTGCTTTTATCGGAACGAATTTAGAGTCTCTTCTTCATGAACTTGAATGTGAGAGGTTGATTATTTGCGGATTAACAACGAATCATTGTGTGGAAACGACGACTAGAATGGCAGGAAATCTCGGTTTTGACCCCATCCTAGTTTCAGATGCTTCTGCCGCTTTTGATAGATCTGGGCCTGATGGAAAAACATATAGGGCAGAGGATATTCACCAAATGACCCTGGTGAATCTGCACGAAGAATTTGCGGAAATCTTGACAACAGAAGAAGTATTGAAAAGAGAGAGGAGTTTGAATGATGGGACTTGAAATGAGAACGAACTGTGAGAAATGCGAAAATCCTTTGGATAACCAATCGTTCGCATACATTTGTATCCATGAATGCACTTTTTGCCATGACTGTACAACCCAAATGAGCCATGTCTGTCCGAATTGCGGAGGCGAGCTGGTGCAAAGGCCGAGAGCAGGCGGGGTTTGTCCGATTAACAGGGTTGAATCTTAACAATTTACTGGCCGTCCCTAGAATTGGGATGGCTACAATTTCATGTTTGATAAGAAAGAAAACGATACAATAAATATAAATGAAGAAAAAGAAAAACTTAGTTTTTAATGTAACTAAATTATTATTAGATGAAGTAGCGGCCTCTATTAACGATTTAATTGATTGTAATCAAATGGATTCAATAAACTGTTTTGAAAAGGTGTTATTACTATAACCTTTAGGAGGAAATAGTAAATTATACCAATTCGTGATATATTACCTGTATCAATACTTGAGAGGAGATGGTGTTTTATGACTAATACGTATGTGACTGGATTTGTAATTTTTAGGGAGGTACGTGTTAATTAATCTCATACATTAGGCCTTCCAAAAGTTGTACTTAAACTTTAGGAGGATGATTCTTTGAATATTGAAATGAAAGATTTGGGTTTGAATGACTTTTTCTTAAAAGAGGTAAAACAATTTGAAGACTTTCATATTGGAAGAGTGGCGTCATTATCAAAAGGAATGTATAAGTTAATTACTGATCAGGGTGAGCTAAAGGCTGAGATATCTGGAAAGTTTCGTTTCAAAGCTACAGGAGCAAGAAGTTATCCGACTGTAGGTGACTTTGTTATGATTCAACGAACGGATGAGAATAGTATCATACACCATGTGTTATCTCGAAAAAGTTTACTTGTACGCAAGGAAGCTGGGATGACCCAAGAAACGCAGCTTATTGCCGCTAATATTGATAAAATTTTTATATGTATGTCATTAAATAATGATTTTAATATAAGACGAATGGAACGCTATTTAGCTATTGCATGGGATAGTGGAGCGGTACCAGTAATCGTGTTAACTAAGGCAGATTTGTGTGAAAATATTGAAGCAATGCTAGAGAAAGTATCCAGGGTTTCTATAGGCGTAGATGTTATCGTGACTTCAAGTGTCAATAATGAGGGGTATGAACCGGTTAAAAACTACTTATCTAGTGGTCAGACGGCTGCCTTTATTGGATCATCTGGTGTTGGAAAATCAACATTAATAAATGCTTTACTTGGTCAAGAGCTTATTGAAACGCGCGATATTAGAAATGATGATAAAGGAAAGCATACGACAACAAGGCGCGAACTTTTTCTGATTTCGGGACTTGGTGTTGTGATTGATACCCCTGGTATGCGAGAGTTGGGGGTTCAAAGTGTTGATTTATCAAAATCATTCTCAGATATTGATGAGTTAACTAAGCAATGTAAATTTAATGATTGCCAACATAAGAATGAACCTGGCTGTGCCGTGCAGCAGGCCATTACAGTAGGAGAGCTTTCAAATAAAAGATTACAAAGCTATCAAAAGCTTGAAAGAGAAGCAAGACATGCCGAGCTGAAAGCCGAGAGCCGGGAAAAAGAAAGACTAAAATATATGTTTGATAAATTGCGGGAAACCAAGCGAATTAGGAAAGCTGTTAAGGCAAAAAATAGAAGAAGATAACATAGCATCGATTGACATACAGGTAAGTAGAACAATCGAAGGGGCTAATGCTCAATTATTAGAAAATTCAAATAAGATGTTTGAGAACAAAGAGTGCCTAAACCAGTTTATCTTGTTGCCACCCAGCTATACAGGATTGGATAGGTGGGTGGGAGTCTTTTTTTTAGAATATGAACATCCAGGAATCCTATAAGAGCCAAAATAAAAAATGTAGAGAAAAACATACTTTCTCTACACCTTTATGGGCGGCAATGTTACATTGCCGCCCATAAGTTCTAAGCTTTTACCATCTTGTATCTAAGCAATTATCCGCTGAATGAGCCATATCAGCCCAAGCGCAAAAATACAGGATGATCCAATCTTAAGATAGGTTGGATATTTGAATGCTTTTTGCCACTAAATAGTATAGGCACCAAGATGAGCACAATCACCAATTGAATACATTCAATTCCAAGGTTGAAGTACTGGGGGGAAATTGATGATGAGTACGTTTGTTTATATGGTGAGACACAGCGAGTCGCCAAAGGATGGAAATGAAAGAACAAGAGAATTGACTGAAAAAGGCCATATAGATGCTCAACGAGTAACTGACATATTAAAAGATGAGAATATTGATGCTGTTATTTCAAGTCCATACGTACGTTCTATTTTAACTGTTGAAAAGTTAGCAAAAGAAATAGGAAAAGATATTTTGGTATTTGAAGATTTAAAAGAGAGGATATTTTCTCCTGAAGGCAATCGGGTATCTGACAAGGAATTGGCTCCACTATTAGAGAGATCATTTTCCGAACCCAATTTCACTTTAGAGGGAGGAGAATCAAATGCGGATTGCCAAAAAAGAGCGATTAACGTTTTGAAAGAACTATTAGATACTTTTAGGGATAAGAAAGTTGTGATCGGTTCTCATGGGGCTGTTATGACCTTGATGATGGGATATTTTAATCGTAATTATGACTTGAGTTTTCTAAATAGCACATCAAAACCTGATATTTATAGAATGGAATTCAAAGAACAGGAATTACTAAAGGTTGAAAGATTATGGAGTGAAAATTGTGGAGTTGGCCAATAAGAATCCTTATCAGAATATTAGCATTCCCAGCCGCAGGCCAACAACAGAAAAAAGAACAATAGATATACAATCTGCTGCTCCTTCTTGCCGGTATTGAAAATTAACTTCCGATTTTCATCGTATTTTCATAGGTTTTGCCATTGGGCAGTTCAGCAACAATAGAAAGTCAGCCGCCTTTTAGAAGGGGTCCTTTTCCATCTTCAAAATTGATATTTACATTTGTTGTCGTTGATGGTGCAAGACTGGTAACAGAACCTAGCTGAACGGAACCTTGAGTTGAACCGTTAGGATTGTATACTTTTACTTCATGTATCGTGACTGGTACTTTGCTCATTAATGGCATCAAAATCCATTTTATCAATTCGTTGATACCCAGTACTAGGATCTGCTTCCCATCCGCTTGCAAAGAAACGCAGGTCAGGCCTGCCGGAAACGGTAATCGCTAAGAATTTAAATCTTTTTCAATATGAGATGGATTTTCATATGAGTTAAAGCAGTTCTCGTATCAGCAATTTTTTTTTGAAATTATTTAGTAAAGATAAAAAATCATAAATGATGAGATATTGGAAAAATAGGTGGTTGAATGAAGATAAGAAAAGCTGAGTTAACCGATGCTAAAGGAATAGCGAAAGTACACGTTGAAAGTTGGAAAATCACATATGCAGACATCATCCCAGACAGATACTTAAATAATTTGGTTTATGAAGGACGAGAAAAATTATGGAAAGAAAACATTCCTAATAGCGAGGTATTTGTAGCAGAAAACGAGGAAGGGGAAATTGTCGGATTTTCTTCTGGCGGTAAAGAAAGATCTGGTAAATACCCTGATTACAAGGGTGAATTATATGCTATTTATATTTTAAAAGAGTATCAAGGAAATGGGCTGGGGAAATTATTGATTAAAGCAATAGTTCAAGAACTGCATAAAAATAATTTTCCCTCAATGATAGTTTTAGTGCTTGCGGATAATCCTTCTCGTCTTTTTTATGAGACTCTTGGCGGTAAAAATATAGACACCATTGAGGTTAACATTTCCGGGAAGAAACTCAATGAACTTGTTTATGGATGGGATAATATTAGAACACTGCTCTAAATTTAACATTTATAGGCTTCGTCACATTAGATTAATGATCACTAGTAATTTTTTATCACAGTATTAATATACGATGTACCAGTCACATTAGAAAAAAAAATGTATTGAAGTTATGTGGGTAAAAGGAGAATGCACAAGAGGGCTGGCTTAGCAAAATATGAATTCGAACGGCATTCTTGCCGACTCAAAATCATGGAGGAATGAATATGTCAAAAACAAACCAAAAAATCGTTCCACATTTATGGTATGAAAAGGAAGCAAAAGAAGCTGCCGAGTTTTATGCTTCCATATTCCCGGACTCAAAAATCAATAATGTCACAACCATCAAGGACACACCATCAGGCGACTCCGAGATGGTCTCATTTGAGCTATGGGGACAGAAGTTCATGGCAATCAGTGCTGGGCCTTATTTTAAAATCAATCCGTCAATTTCATTCACAGTTAATTTCAATCCATCGAGAGAAATTGATGCTCGAGAAAAAATAGATGAGGTATGGAACAAATTGTCGGAAGGCGGCACAGCGTTAATGCCGCTTGATAAGTATCCCTTCAGTGAAAGGTTTGGGTGGATTCAGGATAAATATGGATTGTCCTGGCAATTAATGCTTACCAATCCAGAAGGTGAAGAACGGCCTGCTATAATTCCATCACTTTTGTTTGTCGGCGAAAAATGCGGCATGACCGAAGAGGCGATTCATTTTTATTTATCTGTATTTAAGAACGCAAAACAGGGACTTCTCGCCCGTTACCCTCAAGGCATGGAACCTGATAAAGAAGGAACTATCATGTTCTCCAAATTTATGCTGGAAGACCTGTGGTTTTCCGCAATGGATAGCGCACATGAGCATCAATTCAATTTTAATGAGGCCATATCATTCATGGTGTATTGTGACACACAAGAAGAGATTGATTACTACTGGGAAAGGCTATCTGCCGTTCCTGAAGCAGAACAATGCGGCTGGCTGAAAGATAAGTTCGGTATATCCTGGCAGATTGTGCCAAGCGAGATGGATGAGATGATGAGCAATGCCACACCGGATCAGCTTGCACGCCTGACGAATGCTTTTCTTAAAATGAAGAAATTTGATCTAGAGAAATTACGGCAAGCATACAAGGGATAATCAGACTTTGAGAGCTTCTTCTTTTCACGCAGGGCCCCTGATATATACCTAACATAAAAAAGGGTGATTTATTCACCCTTTGCATGTTTAGATATTTTCATTAATTGTATGTCATCGAATGCTTGCTGAAGGTTTGCCATTGTTTTGATCCCAGCAAGGTTCAATCCAAGGCTGACCATGGTTTGTGCCACCTCTGGACGAATTCCTGTGATAATGGTCTGTACACCGGTTAAGGATAAAGCATCGATTACCTTAAAAAGCTGATTGGCCACCATCGTATCAACAATCATCACACCTGACACATCTAAGATAAGCTGGGAGAGCTTAAGCTCAACCGAACGGTTCAAGGTAGTTTCCATGAGTAAATGCGCTCTATCAGTATCTAAGTTTCCAATTAACGGAAGAATACCTACCCCTTTTGTCAGCGGAACAACAGGCACGGAAAGCTCCATAAATGCATTTTTCGCATTTTCAAGGGTCTTTTGATGAAATTCCACATAAGAGAGGCTAAAACTATAAACAGCCTGATCTAACAGGGGATCAATCATATGAATGACATCAAATACAGTGGATGCAGCCATATTTTTGGAGGCTGTTTCCTTTTCGATAGCTTTCCAAATATAGGTCCGGTAATAGCTCGTATCTTTCAATGCTTCGTCCAGCGGTACTCCAAGCTTATAAAAGTATTCGCCGGTTTCTCTTCCCCAATTAAATATTTTTTCATACGTTCTTTCTTTGTCCATATGTTCGATTAACGCTTCTCCAAATAAACCGATGAAATTAGCCCGAATCTCCAAAATATGTGCTTCTATTTGCTGAAATTCCCTTTTTTCATTTTCGGACATTTGCACTCCAGACATCCTGTCGCTATGTACGTTGTGGGCAATTTCATCCTTCTTTTCTAAAATCATTTCCCCTAACAATTTCAAATCATTATTCAATGTACTTCCTCCAAATCTTAATGGAACCACAAAAGTGTTTTTCTATTTTTCACAATATAGTCTATCTATTTTATCATTAATAGAAAAATAATGATATTTTATGGTGCAGCCGCAATGCCTTGGTTAAAAGACGGTCTAGTGGATTGTCCCGGCAATTAATGCTTACCAATCCAGAAGGTGAAGAACGGCCTGCTATCGTTCCATCACTTTTGTTTGTCGACGAAAAATGCGGCATGACCGAAGAGGCGATTCATTTTTATTTATCCATTTTTAAGACGCAAAAATGATTGTTGAAAGCTGCCTGTTCTCAATAGATACGACATATGATAATGTTATATTATCAAAATTTCCCAAATACGAAAGACGTTGTTCGATATGTGGGGAAGGACATTTAATTCAATTAGTAAAATAAATATCACCTCAATACATATTTAATATAATGGGAGGTTATATGTGGGTTATATAATGGAATTAAGAAAAATAGTGGGAAGCCGTCCCCTAATAATAGCTGGAGCTTGTGTTATTTTAATAAATGATGATAAAGAGATATTATTGCAACTCCGTAATGACAATAACTGCTGGGGATTAGCTGGAGGTTCATTGGAGACTGTGAAACTTTGGAACAAGCAGCAAAGAGAGAGTTATTTGAGGAAACCGGATTAATTGCAAAAAAATTAAAGTTATTCAATGTTTACTCAGGGGAAAATTTCTATTATAAATATCCTCACGGTGATGAGGTATATAATGTCATATCAGCCTATGTATGCAATGAGTATGAAGGTGCAATTACAAAAGAAGCATATGAAGTTCAAGAATTAAGATTTTTTAAGTTTAATGAACTTCCTCAGAACATAAGTCCCCCAGATTTACCAATATTGAATGAATATATAAGTAGTGCGTATTAATTAAAGGGAGCTTTAATGAAACAAGGGAATTCCAAGAAAAGCAGTTCCCTTTCTTTATTTTTGAAAATTAAAACTATTGTTTAACAACATAAGTAGTGATAGTCCTGCTATTTCCTTTTGCAAAAAAAAACGATGTTTTCTTACACTGCGTCTAGTAAAAGCATGATCCATCGCCTGCTGATAATGGTGTTTAAAGGACAAAGAAATGGATGGTCACAAGACAAGCAGCAGCCTTTAAGGCGGCTGTTTTTTTCTTTAGACAAACTCGCTCGAATGGAAGCCGATTTCGCTCGAATGGAGGTCAATTTGGCTCTAATCATCAAGTAGTTGGCTCGAATCACAGCGATTTTGAACTTATTATCCATTTAATTGGAAAAAATCAAGTCTCTTGCACCCTCCAAACAGGAGAAATTAATGAGATTTGTCCCTATTGTTGATGAATTATGATCTTTTGCTCAATAATCATGACATTTGCAGGTTCATTCTGAATACATTTGTAAGTAAGTTTCCCAGAGCTGACTGTGCTATCTGATTTTGAAAAGGATGTTGAAAAATTTATGATGAGTGATGATCAAAGAAACGCCTATCTTGATGCGATATATGCGGCTATTGAAAAAGGGATGGCTGCGAAGGAAGTGGTGTGCTCGATTACAACGGGTTTTCGTTCTGTTAAAACATTGCGGATCCAGCCTGGCCTTAATCCGTATCATGCTTCTGTTGCGGATATTGGTTATGGATTTGATGCTGTGCAGGGAACGATTGACCGGTTGCGGAGTGGTGTAACTTCCTATAAGGTGAGCATGCTTGTTTTTGATCTGGATACATTAAGAATTTCTGAGCAGCAGCTGAGCCCTAACTTTGAGTTGGCGGTAAAAAATGCACCTTCTGATGTTTATTATTTAGTTGATTACAGCAGGAAACTGAACAGGCAAATTGCAGGCAGTATTTGGGAGGCGAATGATCTTGGCAAAGAGCTGCTAGGATCTCAGTGGGATGTGATTTTGTCGCAGACTGAACCGGTTCAAGCCATTCCACGACTTTAACGGTAAGGAGGATGTGAATGAATCATGATGAGAATGAGCGCCTGCTGGATTGGTGGAAGACGATGGAGGAGGCAAAACCAGTGGTGCGCAGGCTGATGTCATTGATGACAGAGCTCCGGCTGCATCCGGAATCAAGCCATAGCACCGGAATGATTTTGCTGTATAGAGCTGCGTCTGAGGTATCATACGGCTATGCAGGAGTAAGGGGCTGTATCAGGCGCGCGTTTACAAACGAGTACGGAGAACCATTGAGAGTCAATATGGTGAGGTGCCATAGCTTTGTACATAAATTTTCAGCTGATACAAAAGTACTTTTGAAGCATGTGAAAGCAAACACTGCCGGTCCCCATGCTCAGCAAATCATCATCAAGCTTGAAGAGGTGTTAATGGAAAATGACCGCTTCTTAATAGAAATAGAAGAAAAAGCACAGGCCTTTTTTGGGAAGAACACATTCATGGCTTTGAATGAAAACATAAAACAAGAAGAGTGAACCCAACTCTTCTTGTTTTTTTGTCTTAGACACCTAGCACCGCTGATTTGTATGGTATTTTCAGCCGCCAATAGTATCATTGTTCAGAAGATAAAGTATATTGTTGTGCAGTACATGTGACAATAAACGGACCCAAAAACCGTACAGTTTTTGCTTGCAGTGCTGTATGGTTAATTCATAGGAGGATGAAAGATGCAATTAGATGAACGAAGTGCTCACTTGCTGCGGATATTGCAGCAGTCGTCTCCTTTAAAGATGGATGAGCTTGAAGCGCAGACCAGCTTGACCCGAAGACAGGTGCAATATGGGATAGGGAAGGCGAATGATTGGCTTCAATTTCATAATTACAAGCCTATCGGATATGAACGTAAAACGGGTTATTACTTGTCAGACAGCATCCTTGCTGAGGATTTGCAGGTGAATCTGACTACGCGCACATATCTATTTTCCGAGGGAGACCGTGAGAAGGTTTTTTCTCTGACGCTTCTGCTTAGCAGGGAGGCATTGTCTCTTTATCACTTTCAGTATATTTCAGGAGTTTCCCGAAATACAGTATTAAAGGATCTGCAGCGATTAAAGGAAAAAATGAGGCAGGCAGATCTTACAATTAGATATTCCAAGCAGGACGGCTACCTTGTAAAAGGCTCGGGCACAGCAAAAAGATATGTGGCTGAACAGCTGATACATGAGGTTCTGAATAGTGCAAACAGCTCGCTCATCATGGAGTGTGTATGGGGACATGCAGCACAACAGATTCATTCCATCCAGCATGAGCTTGAAACCATTGAACGCAAGCTCGGCATTACTTTTACAGATGAGCGGCTCCAGGAATTGGCGTATTTGTTTTTGACTGCAGATGCGCTGATTGCAAAAGGGGACCCGCTGGAATCCATTGACAGCTGGAAAGAGCTTATGGCTGCGAAGGAATGTAAGCTTGTTGAAGACATGGTAAGAACGGATGGCTTTCAATCAAAATGGAATGAAACCGACATCCTTTATGGAACGCTGCATTTATTAAGCATGAACCGGACAAGGGATGTGTCTCCCCTGCAGGAGGATCATGTCATTTTGCAGCTTTTGAAAAACATTGTGGAGGAATTTGAGAGGCTGGCATGCCTGCATCTGCAGGATAAGGAATTGCTTTTAAATCAGCTTTATATTCATTTTAGGCCGGCCTATTACCGAATGCAGTACCGCATTTCACATGTCAATAGTATGGCGGAGCGGATTCAGCGGGTGTATCCGGAGCTGCACCATTTGACACGAAAAGCGTTGAATTCGCTGGAGCAGGCAATCGGCTGCAAAGTCCCGGAAGATGAAGCAGCGTATTTTACGATTCATTTCGGCGGCTGGCTCCGCAGGCAGGGCACTGCGCTTGATGACAGGAAGCGTGCGATTGTGGTTTGCCCGAATGGAATAGGCATCTCAAGCATCCTGATGTATACGCTTAGAGAATTATTTCCTGATGTACTGTTTTTAGATGCATTATCGATCAGAGATATGGTGAATTACCCTTTATCATATGATCTCGTATTTTCCACAGTCCATCTTAGGACAGATGCCGCCTTATTTATTGTGCCGCCGATTTTGGAGATTGCAGATAAGCAAAAACTCCGGCAGCAGGTTATGCAAAAGCTTTACGGTTATTCAGGGCAAAGCCTTGATGCCGGCGCGCTTTTGAAGGTTATTGCACAATATGCGGACATTCGTGATCATGAGCAGCTTGAGGCAGCTCTTTCATCCCACATTTTTGCCGGGACACAGAAGATGAACAAACATTCAATAGAGGAGGCAGAGAAACCTGTGCTGGAAGAATTATTAACATCACAAACCATTCAATTAAAAGCGTCTGTATCTGATTGGAAGGAAGGCATTAAAGCCGCCTCACAGCCCCTGGTCGATTTAGGGACGATAGAAGAAAGATACGTAGACAGCATGATTTCATCCATTGAGGAAAACGGGCCATATGTCATCATTACTCCAGGGGTTGCCATTCCCCATGCAAGGCCAGAAGCTGGCGTGCGGTCATTATCTATGAGTCTATTAAAGCTTGATGAAGCTGTGGATTTTGCTCCGGGTAAACCGGTCCGACTGATTATTGTGCTTGCAGCAGCGGACAGCGAATCGCATTTGCGGGCATTGGTTCAGCTGACGCAATTGCTTGGCGAGCCATCAAACATTGAAGATATTCTGCAAAGCTCGGATAAAAACGTTCTGCTGAACTATATTCATAAATATTCGAAGGAGGAAACAGTATGAAAATCATGGTGGTATGCGGAAATGGATTAGGAAGCAGCTTTATTATGGAGCTTAACGTGAAAAAGGCGCTTACTGAAATGGATAAAACAGCGGAAGTGGATCATACGGATTTAACATCCGCAAGAACAGTCCAGGCTGATATTTTCATAGGGGCGGCTGACATTATGGGCCAGCTTGATGATGGGAAGCGCACGGTTGTTACCCTGGAAAATATGATGAGCATTCCGGAAATCAAATCTAAACTAGAAGCGCACTTAGCGTAATAAGGAGGAAATAGTATGAAGAAAATCATGGTAGTATGCGGAAATGGATTAGGAAGCAGTTTTATTATGGAGCTTAACGTGAAAAAGGCACTTACTGAAATGGGTAAAACAGCGGAAGTGGATCATACGGATTTAACATCTGCAAGAACGGTCCAGGCTGATATTTTCATAGGGGCGGCTGACATTATGGGCCAGCTTGATGATGGAAAACGCACGGTTGTAACCCTGGAAAACATGATGAGCATTCCGGAGATCACCTCAAAGTTAGGTTCAGTTTTAGAATAATACGAGCAGAAGGAGATAAAAGTTATGTTAGATCTTTTAATGAATGATATCCTCGGAACGCCTTCTATATTAGTCGGGCTTTTCGCTCTTATTGGTTTGCTGCTGCAGCGCAAATCAGCGGCTGATGTAGTATCAGGCACGCTAAAAACGGTAATGGGCTTCATTATTATAGGAGCAGGTGCAACCGTTTTGACTGGTGCACTGACCATTTTCAGCAAAATGTTTGTCCACGCCTTCCATGTGCAGGGTGTGATACCGACAAATGAAGCGGTTGTAGCGGCTGCGCAGGGCAAATTCGGAGCCTCAACAGCGCTTATCATGGTATTTGGAATGATCGTCAATATCATTCTTGCCCGTTTTACCCGTTTCAAATATATTTTCTTAACAGGCCATCACACGTTATTTATGGCATGCTTGCTGGCTGTTACCTTATCGGTTGGCGGATTGAAAGGATTTCCGCTTATCCTGGCAGGTTCGATTCTTTTAGGGTTATGTATGGTACTCTTTCCTGCTTTACTGCAGCCATATGTCCGCCAAATTACAGGCAGCGATGATTTTGCAGTCGGCCATTTTGGCTCCATCGGATATTTTACTTCTGCAAAGGTCGGAAAATGGTTTGGCAACAAGGAAAAAACAACGGAACAAATCAATGTTCCAAAGTCATTGGGATTTTTGCGCGATACATCCGTAGCGGTTTCTCTGACAATGACCATTTTCTTTGTCATCGTAGCCTTGTTCGCCGGGCAGGGATATATTGAATCGAAGCTTTCGGGCGGATCGAATTTCATCATCTTTTCATTAATGCAAGCGATCACATTTGCTGCTGGTGTTTATATCATACTTGCTGGTGTACGTATGCTGATTGCTGAAATTGTTCCCGCATTTAAAGGAATTGCAGAAAAGATTGCACCAAATACAAAACCTGCACTGGATTGCCCGACGGTTTTCCCGTTTGCGCCAAATGCAGTCATTATCGGATTTTTATTCAGCTTTCTTGCCGGCCTGTTATCCATGTTCATTCTTCCGGTCATCGGTTTGAAAATCATCGTTCCGGGACTTGTTCCGCACTTCTTTACAGGTGCAGCGGCTGGGGTATTCGGGAATGTGACAGGCGGAAGGCGCGGCGCGATGTTCGGTTCGTTCGCCAATGGTCTCATTATTAGCTTCATTCCAGCCATTCTATTAGTCTTGATGGGAAATGTTGGCTTTGAAGGTGCAACATTCGGCGACTCGGATTTTGGTATCGTCGGAATCATCATTATAAGCATCCTGAAGTTTTTTGGATTATCTTAAGGTACATAGCAGGAGGGGACTACGGTTCCCTTCTTTTTTTGCATTTCCGGACGCTAGCGAATCCCAGCCAATCAATAAAGAGAAACAGCAATGTACTTTGCCATTGTCAAAAAAAGTCGATTTATTTTAATAGTTTCAGAGAGTAAGCTTCTGTTCAAATATGTTACAATTTTGATAAAATAGAAGTTTAATTTTAAAAGATAAAGGGAATGGTGAAAAATAGAGAGATAAAAGCAGATTGCTTTTTTTGGTGTGAAATCGGCTATAAGTTGTTGGCTGCTCATATGTATGCCCAAAGGCTTGCATGATAAATCCTATAAAAGCCTTTTGTACTGCCAAAAAATACTTTCTGCTGATAAGAAGTTAGGGAGTTGTCCAGTATGGAAGTAGTGCCCGAAATGATGAAAAATCCAAAACTAACGAAAGGCGGTCATATATTTTATCTTTATGATAATGTCGAGAGCTACCTTTGCAATGCCGTTTCGTTTATAGTCACAGCAGCTAAAAATGGTGATCATGTCATATTTATTGAAAATGACCGAAATCTCCTTCATATCAATAAAGTGCTGCATAAGAAGTTAAGCCATGATGAAATGGCTAAAGTACATATCATGAATAATTTTGATTTTTATTATTCTCATGGGAACTTCCACCCGCATACCGTTCTTAATTACTTTTTAACCAGTATTGCACCTCATCATGAAGCCGGTGCTTCCATATACACATGGAGTCAGATTGAATGGGGAAATGATCAGGAAATCCACAATGAAATTGAAAAATACGGGCGCGATTTAAATAAATACATTCCTAATAAAGGAGTTATTTCTGTTTGTGCATACGATGCCAAAAGAACTCCTGAATCTTTAAAAAAGCTATTAATGGAATGCCATGGAGTATTGTTAACAGATGAAGAATTCAGATTTTTGCAATAAGTGATACTTATTTGCGGCAGACAAAGGGCGCATAATTTGCTGTGCGCCTTTTGTCTGCATTGTTTGCGCTGGCGTTAATACCTTATCCTGATCCTGTAACCCATCAATGGCGCTGACGATATAAAGGCATCAAAAAAAATTTTCATTGTTAGACTTTTTTAAGGCTCTTTTCTTAAAGATTGTTGTTTTTTAATTGTTCTGTGAAGCGATTCTGTTGATAAATCTGGTTGATTGGAGTGTAGGGTGCCAGACTCCTATGGGATTAGCGGGAAGGTTAGACCCCGCAGGCAAAGCGGAGAAAGCTCACCGCCCGGCCCACGGAAAGCGAGCATTCTGGAGCGGAAATCAACCCCTTGTTCAATAGCAGCAAAATTCACGAAGAATTTTAAGATATTTTCGTTGACGAAGGTTTTTTCAAAGAGTATCATGAAAGCGTAATCAAAATGAGTAACCGTTTACGTAAATTATTTAATCAATGAAAAAAGAGGGGAATTATGGATCCTACGATTAAGCATGTTGCGAAAAAAGCGAATGTTTCAACAGCTACAGTATCTAGGATTTTAAACAATAAACCAGGTTTCTCCCTAAAAACCAAGGAAAGAGTTTTAGAGGTTATTGAAGAGCTCGGTTATCAGCCTAATGCTATTGCAAGGGGATTGATTAATGGGAAAACAGAAACCATTGGTGTGATGATGCCGCGGCTGCTGGATATGTTTGCCTCAAAAGTGTTAGAAGGTATTGATAAGTATGCCCATGAACGGGGTTCTAGTGTTATTGTCTGCAATACGGATAACAACAGAGACCGGACAATGAAATATCTGCAGTTCCTTGGTGAAAAGCGGGTAGACGGCATCATCTTTGTCAGTCAATTGCTGGAGGAAGACTATTACAGGATGATGGCGGATATGAAGATACCCATTATCTTGGTTTCAACCATCTCTTATGAGTTTCAGCTTCCATATGTAAAAGTTGACGACTATCATGCGGCCTTCAGTGCCACGCAGTATCTGATTCAAAAAGGACATAAGAAAATTGCCATGATAGCAGGAGAACAGACCGATCCTGTTGCAGGGATACCCCGAATTGAAGGATTTAAATCTGCCCTGAAATCTGCAGGACTGACTCCGGATGACCGCTATATCATATCCACTGGCGGATATAGGCACGGTGACGGTAAGCGGGGGATGGAGCAGATACTGGAAAGCGGGCTTGATGTCACGTCAGTCTTTGCCTGCAGTGATGAACTGGCAGTAGGAGCTATGTCTGTCGCTTATAAAAAGGGAATTTCCATACCAGATGACTTGTCGATCATCGGGTATGATAATACGCCATTAGCTGAAATGTCATTCCCTCCATTAACAACGGTTGCACAGCCTTTGTATGATATGGGAAACAAGTCGGCTGAAATGCTGTTTAACATGATGGAAACTGGCGAAAGATCTGAAAGCAGAATCATGCAGCATAAAGTGATTGAAAGAGAAACAGTGAAAGAAATACTTGATTGACCCGTATCTTTTTTTGAACAAAACGTAAACGTTTACTTAATTACGTAAACGTTTTCTTAAAACAGGAGGGAAAACCATGGAAAAACAGTGGTGGAAAGATAGTGTAGTGTATCAGATTTATCCAAGAAGTTTTAAAGACAGCAATGGTGATGGCATAGGCGATATTCAAGGGATTATTTCCAAACTGGATTACTTGCATAAACTTGGCATCGACATTATCTGGCTGTCGCCTGTATACAAATCTCCAAATGATGACAATGGCTATGATATCAGTGACTATCAGGATATTATGGACGAGTTTGGCATAATGGAGGATTTTGATAAGCTGCTCGGGGCTGCCCATGACCGCGGCATTAAAATCATGATGGACCTGGTTGTGAATCATTCATCAGATGAGCATCAATGGTTTGTTGAATCACGTTCTTCCAAAGACAATCCTAAACGCGATTATTACATTTGGAAGCAGGGCAAGGACGGGGCAGCACCAACAAACTGGGAAGCGGCTTTTAAAGGCTCTGTATGGGAATATGACGAAGTTACTGACGAATATTTCCTTCATCTTTTCAGCAAAAAGCAACCGGACTTGAACTGGGAAAACCCGAAACTCCGCAGTGAAGTATATAACATGATGAAATGGTGGCTGGATAAAGGGATCGATGGTTTCCGTATGGATGTAATCAACTTTATCTCCAAGGATACAAGCTATCCTGATGGAGAGGTACAGCCCGGGAAGCAATATGGAAATGGAAGCCCGTATTTCATGAACGGCCCGCGCATCCATGAATTTTTCCAGGAAATGAATCAGGAGGTTCTTTCCAAGTACGACATTATTACCGTTGGGGAGACACCGGGAGTCACTCCAGAGGAAGCGAAATTATATACCGGCAGGAACAGAAATGAACTGAACATGGTCTTCCAATTTGAGCATATGGGCTTGGGTGATGGCCCTGAAGGCAAATGGAGCAATGGTCCTTGGAAGCTGACGGAGCTTAAGCGTATTTTGACCAGATGGCAAAAGGGTCTTGAAGAGGATGGCTGGAACAGCCTTTACTGGAATAACCATGATCAGCCCCGGGTCGTCTCACGATTCGGAAACGATCAGGAATATCGTGTGGAGAGCGCCAAGATGCTGGCAACCCTTCTTCATATGATGCAGGGAACTCCTTATATATACCAGGGAGAAGAGATCGGCATGACAAACGTTGCGTTCGATACCATTGATGAATACCGGGATATCGAAACGCTGAATGCCTACAACGAGCTTGTCGGGGAAGGGAAGATGAGCAAGGAAGAAATGATGTCAGCCATCTATGCCCGCAGCAGGGATAATGCCCGGACACCCGTCCAGTGGGATTCCTCGGAATATGCAGGCTTTACATCCGGAAAGCCATGGATTGATGTGAATCCAAATTATACAGAAATCAATGCAGAAAAGGCGTTGGAAGACCAGGATTCTATTTTCTACTATTATCAAAAACTGATTAGCCTTCGCAAGGAACACAGCATCATTGTCGATGGTACCTATGATCTGATTTTAGAAGATAGCGAGAATATTTATGCGTATACACGGAGCATGGAAAATGAAAAGCTGCTTGTGATCTGTAACTTTACGGCTGAAACAGTACCGTTTGACTTGCCTGAACATATTTCCTATACAAATAGCGAGATACTGATTCAAAACTATCATACAGACAGCAATGATATTCACCATATTGAATTAAAGCCATATGAAGCACGCGTATACAAACTTTCATAAAAGGGGCGAAAATGAAAATGAAGAATAAGAAATTAGTAGGTACAGTTGCAGCATTGTCTATTGGAGCTTCATTACTGGCAGGATGTTCTACTGGAGGATCGAAGGATGACGGAAAAACGCATATCGAATTTTTCTCGACAAAAGTAGAAAACTCCAACACATACAAAGAACTGATTAAGGATTTTGAGAAAAAGAATCCGAAAATCTCGGTCGATCTTACTTCACCGCCAGATGCCGGTACAGTTATTAAGACTCGTTTAACAAAGAATGACCTGCCTGATATTATTGCTTCAGGAGATGACACTACATTCACGAATCTGGCAGACTCCGGAGAGCTTCGGGATCTTTCTAATAAAAGCTACAAGGATAACATCCAGCCGGCATTCATCGATATGGTTAAAAAAGATTACAAAAAAAGCAGTGCACTTTACGGAATTCCATATGCAACAAATGGGAACGGCGTCATTTACAACAAAGACAAATTTGAAAAGCTTGGCATCAAAGAAACGCCGAAAACATGGGATGAGTTTATCGCTGATTTGGATAAAGCAAAAGCGGCAGGCGAGATTCCGATTTACTTTACCTTGAAGGATGCATGGACCGGAATGGTCGCACTTAACTCTGTTGCTGCTCCAGTCGGGGCCGACCAGTTTGCCAAAGATAAAACTGATGGTAAAACAACCTTCAAGAAAAGCTACACCGAGGTTGCCGACAAGCTGCTGACACTTGAAAAGTATGGACACAAAGACAATTTGGGTGTTGCATATGGTGATGGAAATACGGCTTTTGCACAAGGTAAGGGCGTATTCTATCTCCAAGGAAACTGGGCAATCCCAGAAATTCTGAAAGCAAATCCTGATGCGAAGCTTGGCGTATTCCCATTCCCTGCTACAAATGACGTGAAGCAAAACAAGCTTGTATCAGGCATCGATGTACTGTTTTCTGAAACAAAAGCCACCAAACACCAAAAAGAAGCGGATAAATTCATTGAATTTTTGGCAAGTCAGGATTCAGCCCAGACTTATACAAAAGAGCAAAAATCATTCTCTGCAATTAACGGCGTAACACAGGACGATCCGACACTTGCAGGATACAAGGACAGTTTTGCAAACGGAAATATTGCGGGCTATGCAGACCACTTCTTCCCAGCCAGCCTGAACGCTCCAAACATTGTACAGGACTTCTTTATTAAGAAAAATAAAGATGCCTTCCTTACAAAAATGGACAAGGAATGGGATAAGGTAGCAAACCGAAAATAATAAAGTAAGCGCAATGGAGCAAATAGGGTATCCATCTGGATGCCCATTCTCTTTCTAAGGGGTGGTTATTGATGAAAAAGCGCAATTATGCCTATCTGTTTATGGTATTGCCCGGTGTATTACTGTTCTTCATCTTTCATACTTTTCCGGTTTTAAAAGGGATTTTTTATAGTTTTACAGACTGGAAGGGCTACGGGGACTGGAACTTTGTCGGCATAAAGAATTATCTGAATGTGTTCAAGGATGACCGGGCGCTTCATGCCTATTTATTCACCTTTAAATTTGCGATTGTTTCGACCATTATCGTAAATGTGCTAAGTCTATTAATTGCGATTGGACTTAACTCGAAGATTAAGGCAAGGAGCTTTTTCAGGGGAGTCTACTTTCTGCCCAATATTCTCAGTGTGTTAATTGTAGGATTTATATTTAACTACATATTTGCCCATATGCTTCCGCAGATCGGGGACGCGCTGCATCTTGATGTATTATCAAGAAATATTCTCGGAGACCCGGATCTTGCCTGGATCGGTGTGGTCATTGTCGCATCATGGCAATCGATTGCTTTTAACACCATCCTTTACCTGGCTGGTCTGCAAACGATTTCATCGGATATTTATGAAGCCGCAGCCATTGACGGAACAGGAAAATGGCGTGAATTCTGGAGTATTACATTCCCGCTGATCGCCCCGTTCTTTACGATTAACATGGTGCTTTCATTAAAGAACTTTTTAATGGTGTTCGACCAAATTGTGGCGATGACAGGCGGGGGACCCGGCCAGTCTACAGAATCAATTTCGTATCTGATCTATAAAGGCGGCTTCCAGGGAGGAGATTTTGCCTACCAATCTGCCAATGCGGTCATTTATTTCATTGTGATTGTGGTTATTTCCGTTCTTCAGCTTAGATTCCTGCAAAAACGGGAGGTTGACATGTAATGAATAAAACAAAAACAAATTGGACCGTTCAAATCCTGATCGCGCTTGGTGCATTGTTCGTTCTGATTCCCTTATACTTAACCATCACCATTGCCTTAAAGGATCCGCAGCAGCTGGCACAATCTGTACTGGCTTGGCCGGATAAGCTGCACTTTGAAAACTTTTCCGAAGCCATTCAAATGACAAACTTTTGGGCTGCGTTTGGAAACAGTGCCATTATTACAGTCAGTGTCGTGATTTTGACGCTGCTGACGAATTCAATGGTTGCCTATGCAATTGCCAGAAACATGCATAAGCGTTTCTTTAATATCATATACTATTTTCTTGTCAGCGCCATGTTCATCCCGTTTCCGATTATCATGCTTCCTATCGTGAAGCAAATGAGTGACTGGGGGCTGGATAATATGGTCGGGCTTATTCTCTTGTATGTAGTTTACGGCCTTTCATTCAACATTTTCGTATATGTCGGATATATTAAGTCGATACCAAAGGAGCTGGAAGAAGCGGCTATCATGGACGGAGCCAGTACGTGGGGAGTGTTCTGGAAAGTGATTTTCCCTCTATTGACACCAATCAACGCAACAGTTGCCATCCTGACTGCTCTTTGGGCGTGGAATGACTTTATGCTTCCTCTCGTGTTATTGGATCAAAATTCAGCTACATTGCCTCTGGTACAATATGTATTCCAGGGACAATTCAGCACAAACTACAACTTGGCTTTTGCTTCCTATATCATGGCTCTTGCGCCAATGGTCGTTGTTTACCTGTTCGCGCAAAAGTGGATCATCAACGGAGTTACAAAAGGGGCCATCAAATGAGAAACCGGATTTTTCCGGTTTCTTTTTTTTTGAGAATAAAAGATTTGCGGGAGGGTGAAAAAGTGTTTAAGGGATGGCCTTTGTTATATGGGCCGGCTGATTTCCATTCCAGGATGCTTCGCTTTCCGCGGGGCGTGCGCGAGCCTCCTCGGCTGGCGCCTGCGGGTTCTCGCCTGCCACGCTAATCCCGCAGGAGTCTCGCACCTTCCATTCCAATCAGCCTATAGCTTTTAAAGAATATTCACCTGAATTCAGGAGGTAAAGTTCCTCAGTACTTTACGTAACAGCAATCCATTAAAATGTTGGAAAGGAAAAAAAATTAAAAGGATGGCCTTTGTTATATGGGCCGGCTGATTTCCACTGCAGGATGCTTCGCTTTCCGCGGGGC
>NZ_MLYQ01000048.1:0-13087 GCF_001866725.1 Bacillus sp. MUM 13 | reverse complement strand
GTCCTCTTGCCGGCACCATCTTCATAAAATTTTGTACGAGCTATTGTTCGAACATTATTTCCATCTTACTTGTTTGAGCCATTAGCTCAGTTGGTAGAGCATCTGACTTTTAATCAGAGGGTCGAAGGTTCGAATCCTTCATGGCTCACCATTCATATGCGGGTGTGGCGGAATTGGCAGACGCACCAGACTTAGGATCTGGCGCCGCAAGGCGTGGGGGTTCAAGTCCCTTCACCCGCATCACAATGCGGAAGTAGTTCAGTGGTAGAATACAACCTTGCCAAGGTTGGGGTCGCGGGTTCGAATCCCGTCTTCCGCTCCACTTTTCGTAACGCCGGGGTGGCGGAACTGGCAGACGCACAGGACTTAAAATCCTGCGGTAGGTGACTACCGTACCGGTTCGATTCCGGTCCTCGGCACCATTTATATGCGCCCGTAGCTCAATTGGATAGAGCGTCTGACTACGGATCAGAAGGTTATGGGTTCGACTCCTTTCGGGCGCGCCATATTACGGGAAGTAGCTCAGCTTGGTAGAGCACTTGGTTTGGGACCAAGGGGTCGCAGGTTCGAATCCTGTCTTCCCGACCATGTGATTTTTTTAAAAATGGGGCCTTAGCTCAGCTGGGAGAGCGCCTGCCTTGCACGCAGGAGGTCAGCGGTTCGATCCCGCTAGGCTCCACCATATCATTATCCTATATTTTATTTGGCGGCGTAGCTCAGCTGGCTAGAGCGTACGGTTCATACCCGTGAGGTCGGGGGTTCGATCCCCTCTGCCGCTACCAAAATATAAGGACCTTTAGCTCAGCTGGTTAGAGCAGACGGCTCATAACCGTCCGGTCGTAGGTTCGAGTCCTACAAGGTCCACCATCTTCAATATGGAGGAATACCCAAGTCTGGCTGAAGGGATCGGTCTTGAAAACCGACAGGGGTGTCAAAGCCCGCGGGGGTTCGAATCCCTCTTCCTCCTCCATTTTTTATTAATAACAGCATATGAAGCATTCTTATTGTCGCGGGGTGGAGCAGTCTGGTAGCTCGTCGGGCTCATAACCCGAAGGTCGCAGGTTCAAATCCTGTCCCCGCAATCATTAGGTCCCGTGGTGTAGCGGTTAACATGCCTGCCTGTCACGCAGGAGATCGCGGGTTCGATTCCCGTCGGGACCGCCATTTTTTACTGGATTAAATAATATGTCATACATATTACCAATTGGCTCGGTAGCTCAGTCGGTAGAGCAAAGGACTGAAAATCCTTGTGTCGGCGGTTCGATTCCGTCCCGAGCCACCATTTTATATTAATTAAATAACTGTGGCGGGTGTGGCGAAGTGGTTAACGCATCGGATTGTGGTTCCGACATTCGTGGGTTCGATTCCCATCATCCGCCCCATATATCGCGGGTGTAGTTTAGTGGTAAAACCTCAGCCTTCCAAGCTGATGTCGAGGGTTCGATTCCCTCTACCCGCTCCAAATGTGGGCCTATAGCTCAGCTGGTTAGAGCGCACGCCTGATAAGCGTGAGGTCGATGGTTCGAGTCCATTTAGGCCCACCATTCCGCAGTAGCTCAGTGGTAGAGCATTCGGCTGTTAACCGAACGGTCGTAGGTTCGAGTCCTACCTGCGGAGCCATGGGGAAGTACTCAAGAGGCTGAAGAGGCGCCCCTGCTAAGGGTGTAGGTCGCGTAAGCGGCGCGAGGGTTCAAATCCCTCCTTCTCCGCCACCGGCCCATTGGTCAAGCGGTTAAGACACCGCCCTTTCACGGCGGTAACACGGGTTCGAATCCCGTATGGGTCATATTAAAAGATGTATACATTCACTGTATACATCTTTTTTTCATTTACTGTATGCTTACGTCCGGAATATAGACAGGCCAGATTCCATTTATCTTAAATGGGTGTCTGGCCTATTTTTTGCTTTTATAATAAATGCTCAGATTCCACATTTTGAAACCAAATGTAATTGTCCAGTCATTAAACACTAATGAACCTCAGATACCTAAGGCTGAGAAAACCGCCCGTGCACTGCAGAAATAGGGCTGGAGGTATACAAAGTCTATGTCTATCTCTATGCCTATTTTAGCAGCCTTTTAAGAGGGGATTTAATAGCTGTACGAGATGCAGGATAAAATGCGGAATGAATCAAAAAAATGGGCTGACTAGTATGCGCGGATTGCAATTCATAATAAAGGGGGTGACAACATAAGTCATCACCCCCTTTATTATATGGTTATTTTTCATCTACATAGCTGTCCTTCCGTTTATATGGAATGTCTCCCAGCTGAGATTCCATATTCTCATCGTCCAGTCTTTGTTCATATTTTTCTTCCCTTTTTGTGGGATACACTTTTTTATTTTTGCCCTCTATATCATTTCCTAGAAACCCTTCGTATTCCTCGGTAAAGCCGTTTGTTTCGTCTTCTTCTTTATATAAAGAATCAAAATTTTCGTTATCACCTGTAAAATCCGAAGGTGTTTCAGATGTTCCGAAGCGTGCTACTTCGCCAAAGCTGTCTTCCTTTTCATTTGCATTGCCTCTATGCCTGTTTTCAAAGCTGTCTCCTTTAGAAGGAATCAGCAGATCTTCCTCTGCAGGACGGTCTGAAGCGGTATGCTGTTCAGGTGTATGCTCTACACAATATAATGTGGAAGGCACTGCCTCTAAGCGTTCATAAGGTATTTCCGTACCGCATGTTTTACATATGCCGTATGTTCCTTCACTGATTGCGGAGAGTGCAGCATTAACTTTTTCAATTTCAGTCTCAGCATGGCTGTCCAGTGCTTTTTCCCTCTCAATTTCAAATAGCTCTGTGCCCAGATCACCAGGGTGGTTGTCATATGAAGATAGTTCTCCTACAGATTCTTTTTCGCTTTTATCTAAAACTGTTTCATGATCATTTTCAACTCTTTGTTCAAGCTGCTCTTTTAGTGTAAGCAGTTCATTTTTTAATGAGTTAATTTGCTCTTTTGTAGCCATAGATTATCCGCTCCTTAATAGTTGGTCGAACATATTTTTTTGAGTGTAAGTTTTAAATACCCGAATTTTAAGCATTGGAAACAAGGAAAGTTTTATGCAATTGATGTCATTTAATATAATGAAAACTCCCTGAGGTGCTTTATCTCTTTTTATAAGGCTCTTTTCTTATAAATAGCCTGGTTGATTGGAGCGTATGGAGCGTACATCCTGGAGCGGAAATCAGCCCTTGTTCCCTACAACAAAGTTACGAATACAGCCTTTTGCAAAAATGGGTATAACAAGGGCCTGTCTATGGCCCTCAAAGTGTACAAGAAAAATCCCCATGCATGTGCACGGGGACAGGGATTGAGTTTATAGAAAGTAGCTTATAAATAAACCGGCAGATAATAATAAGCCGAATATCGTGTTTGTTTGGGCAGTTGCTATCATGGCAGGAACCATTTCTTTAGCAATGGTTTTGCCCATGAATCCTTTAATGGCTTTAACAGCTTTAGGCACACTTAGGATGACAAGCAAAAGCCACGGTGAAACGATTCCGGCTGCACAAAGTCCGATTACCCAAAGATAAGAGAATGTGAACATAATGCCCATAAATGTGATGGATCTTTTTTGACCCATTAATATAGCAAGTGTTTTTCGTCCGTTTGCTTTATCACCATCATGATCGCGTATGTTATTGGCGAAATTAATCAGTCCGACCAATATGCCGCTTGGGATAGCGACCAGTACCGTCATTTTTGAAACGGTTCCTGTTTGGATGTAAAAGGATATTAATATGATTAAGAATCCCATGAATAACCCTGACATCAGCTCCCCAAACGGAGTGGATGATATGGGAAGCGGTCCGCCGGTGTATAAATAGCCTACTGCCATGCAGACAAGCCCTACTGCAGCAATCCACCAGGATGACACAGCGCAAATATAGATGCCTAAAAGCAAGGCAATTCCGTATAAGGCAAGGGCAAGATTCAGGATAAATTGCGGGCTCATGCCGTGGCGCACGATGCCTCCGCCGATACCGACTGATTTCTCATTATCGAGCCCTCTTTTAAAATCATAGTACTCATTAAATAAATTAGTCGCACTTTGGATAAGTAATGAGGCAATCAGCATTGCAGCGAACAGCAGTACATTAACACGTTCTGTCTGCAAGGCAAGTGCTGTGCCTATTAAGACGGGCACAAATCCAGCTGTCAATGTATGGGGACGAATTAATTCCCACCAGATCTTCCAGCTTCGCTTTTCAGGCCGGATAGCCCCGGGATTATGATGATCTTTATTTTGCATAATTTCTCTCCTAGTTTTGATTTATGAATAACCCCCGATATAAGGCGCTATAAAAAATGGCATACAGGTTAAGTGTAGGAAAACATCCTGCAGGTGTCAATGCAAACGAACAAATTTCCCGCTGATAAAGAATTTTAGTTCTGCATTTGAGGAAGAATATATTAATAAGGAATAAAGCAGTCGGAAAGGCTATGAAAAAGGTGGAATAATTGACAGGGAGACAAATTGAGGTGTATCTTTAAATAGGTTTGAAACGCTTTTAAAATGTACATTCGGGGTGATTTTTTTGGCTATCTCACAGCAGTCTGAACTTCTTTTTGGATTAACTGAGGCCTTAAAAAAGGCACAGGAAACTAACCAAAATGTGCTGTTCAGCGAAGTAAAAAAAATAGATGTTATCAACCCCCTTTCATTTTATCAAGCTGGAAGAGAACGGTATGCAGGTGAACGCTTCTTTTGGCAGGATCCTGCCAAAGAAACTGCCATTATTGGTTTAGGTAAAGCTGAAAAACTTCAGGGTGCGGCTAATGCTGCACGCTTTAAGGATATCGAGTCCAGATGGTCAGACCTGCTGAGCAATGCTGTTAAGATCGGAACAGCGGATGCTCCTGCGACTGGCCCTTTGCTGTTTGGAGGTTTTTCATTTGATTACCAGAAAAGCAGCTCTATGCTATGGGATCAATTCGGGGATCATTTACTGTATATTCCTGCCTTTATGCTGAGTATTTGTGAAGGGGAAGCCTACTTAACCGCCAATCTTATCTGTTCGCCAGAAGATAGTGCAGATCATTTTATTGATTTGATAAATGAACGGGAAAAATATATTTATGAAAGTTTGGGCCGCGGCAGCTTATCTGGCAATGAACTTCTTTCACAAACAGAGATCCAGCCGGAAGAATGGAAGAAAACAGTGGCCGAAGCTGTAGAGGAACTTAAAGAAACAGATTTGGATAAAATTGTGCTGGCCAGAGAGATGCGCCTGGTTTTTCAGGATGCGATTTTTTCTGAAGCCATACTGGAAAGGCTTATGGCAGAACAGACTGCAAGCTTTATATTCAGCTTGGAGTCGGGAAGTGACTGCTTCATAGGTGCTACTCCTGAGAGGCTGATCAAGAAAAGAAAGGGCCAGCTTTATTCAGCATGCCTTGCCGGAACAATTGCCAGAGGTAAAACAGAAGAAGAGGACGAGCTTCTAGGGGCTGAGCTTCTTTGTGATCAGAAAAATCTAATTGAACATCAATATGTTGTATCCATGATTTCTAAAGCAATAAATTCGGTATGCGACAGGGTATACATACCTGAAAAGCCTGAGCTTATGAAAATAAGGCATATCCAGCATTTGTATACGCCAGTCACAGGTGAATGCGACCCTGCTGTATCGGTTTTTTCGGTGATTGATAAGCTTCATCCGACACCGGCACTAGGCGGGCTGCCAAAGGAAAAAGCGGTCACCAGAATCAGGGAAATCGAGCTGCTCGAGCGGGGATTGTATGCTGGACCGATCGGCTGGGCTGATTCTTATGGAAATGGCGAATTTGCGGTGGGAATACGATCTGGATTAATTCAGGGAAATGAAGCGTCTCTTTTTGCAGGATGCGGAGTAGTAGAGGATTCTTCACCGGAAAGCGAATATCAGGAAACATCCATTAAATTTAACCCGATGTTAAGCGCATTAGGAGGAAACCTTCATGAATGACCGTGAAGCACTGACAGCATATGCTGCTGCTTTTGTTGATGAATTAGCACAAAATCATGTGAAACACGCTGTAGTGAGCCCGGGATCCAGATCAACACCGCTTGCAATGCTGCTTGTCGAACATCCGGATATTACCGTGCATATTAATGTCGATGAAAGATCGGCAGGCTTTTTTGCTCTGGGCCTCGCAAAAGCCCTTAATGAGCCAGTTGCAATGCTGTGCACATCAGGTACGGCGACAGCCAATTATTATCCGGCGATTATAGAAGCCTATTATTCAAGAGTTCCGCTGATTGTTTTAACAGCGGATCGTCCCCATGAGCTGCGAAGCGTGGGAGCCCCGCAGGCCATCGACCAAATCAATTTATACGGCAAGCATGTGAAATGGTTCGTAGAAATGGCTTTGCCAGAGAATACAGATCAAATGGTTAAGTACGCAAGGAATGTTTCTGCCCGCGCTATAGCCGAGGCAGCAAATGAGCCGTCTGGTCCCGTTCATTTAAACTTTCCGCTGCGTGAGCCGCTTGTACCTGATCTTTCGATGGCAAAAGAGCAATGGGAGGGCGAGGAAGAACGCGAAGCAGCCGTTATGATAGACAGCGGGGCGCTTGCACTTTCGCCAGGACAGGTGGATAGGATTGCACAGGTATTTAACGAATCAGAATCAGGGATCATCATTTGCGGTGAATTAAAGCATGAAACAACTAAGGATGCTATCCTTTCACTTGCAGGCAAACTTGGTTTTCCCGTATTTGCAGATCCGTTGTCACAGCTTAGAAGCGGGGACCATAGCAAAGAGCTGATTGTGGATACATATGATACCTTTTTGCGTTTTGGTGAAATCTCGGAAAACTGCAAGCCTGATCTTATTTTGCGGTTTGGAGCCATGCCTGTTTCAAAACCGCTTTTGCAATTTATAAAAAAACAAACAAGCGCAAGGCATATGGTTGTGGACGGCGGAGCAGGCTGGAGAGAGCCTGCGGGCATGGCTACAGATATGATTTACTGCGATGAAGTTTCCTTTTGCCATGATATGCTGCGGAGAATTGATGAAAAAGAAGACCGGAATTTTCTTGAATCCATGGTATCACTGAATGAAAAAGTCAGAAATGCGCTTTTGGCAATAGGAGATGACCATGAGCTTAATGAAGGAAAGCTGTTCTTGCTTTTAAGTGATCTCCTCCCTGAGCATTCCACTTTATTTGTCGGAAACAGCATGCCTATCCGGGACTTGGATACATTCTTTTTTAACAATTCAAAAGGAATAAGGACACTTGCAAATCGGGGTGCCAACGGAATTGACGGTGTCGTATCAACTGCTATCGGCGTAAGTACAGTATCGCAAAACACAGTTCTGGCTATAGGTGATTTAAGCTTTTTCCATGATATGAACGGGCTCCTTGCAGCTAAGCTTCAAAAACAAAACATAACAGTGCTGCTGATTAATAACGATGGAGGAGGAATCTTTTCGTTTCTCCCTCAATCCAGTGAAAAAGAAAATTTTGAAGTTTTATTCGGCACTCCGCATGGATTGGATTTCTCCCATGCTGCCCAATTATATGGAGCTAATTATGCAAAGGCTGAGAGTTGGGATCATTTTTCAACAAGTCTTACAGAATCTTTTAATATACCGGGTTTGAAAATTATCGAAGTTCCTACATTAAGGGAAACCAATGTCTTAAAGCATCGGGATTTGTGGAATTTTGTTTCCCAGGAAATAAAGAATGCCAAACTAGGGGAGAACTCTTGAGGATTTCCTGTCAGGATGTCGAATACCATGTTGAGGTAGCGGGAGAGGGAGAGCCTCTTTTGCTTCTGCATGGATTTACAGGCAATCTTGACAGCTGGAACTTTCTTATTCCCCTTCTCCGTTCAAAATGCAAGCTGATACTTGTCGACATCATTGGCCATGGAGAAACAGATTCACCTGAAGATTCCGATCGCTATGAAATAAAAAAGGCGGCAGGTGATTTAAAGGAGATTCTTGACCAGCTGAATGCAGAAAAAGTAAGTGTTCTGGGCTATTCTATGGGGGGGCGGCTTGCATTAAGTTTTGCTGCACTCTATCCGGAACGAATTAATAAGCTGATACTTGAAAGTGCGTCTCCAGGACTCAAAGAGGATACGGAAAGAACAAAAAGAGTCATGGCAGACAAGAAATTGTCTCAAATGATTTTGAATGAGGGATTAGAGCGTTTTGTGGACTATTGGGAGAACATCCCTTTGTTTACTACCCAAAAAAGCCTGCCGGAAGCTGTACAGCAGGAGATCCGGATTCAAAGGCTTTCTAATAGAGCCATTGGACTTGCAAACAGCTTGACTGGGATGGGAACAGGTGCACAGCCCTCCTGGTGGGAAAAGCTTGGCATGTTCGATTTTCCGGTATTGCTGCTGGCTGGTGAGCTTGATGAAAAATTCTGCAGAATTGCATTTTCCATGAAAAAACACATGAAACATTGCGAAGTGAAAATAATAAATGATGCAGGACATGCAATTCATGTGGAACAAGAGAAAAAGTTTGGTAAAATAATAAGTGAGTATTTATAAAGGAGGAGAAAAGTTTGGCAATCAATTGGGTTTCACAGCGTGAGTATGAAGATATTTTTTATGAAGTGTATAATGGCATTGCTAAGATTTCAATTAATCGTCCAGAGGTACATAATGCCTTCCGCCCAAAAACGGTTATGGAATTGATTGATGCTTTTTCAAGAGCACGCGACAATTCAGAAGTTGGCGTTATTATCCTGACAGGAACGGGAGGAAAGGCATTCTGTTCTGGAGGAGACCAAAAAGTCCGCGGCCATGGAGGATATGTGGGAGAGGATGAAATTCCGCGCTTGAACGTCCTTGATCTTCAGCGTCTGATCCGCGTTATTCCGAAGCCTGTTATCGCAATGGTAGCTGGTTATGCAATCGGCGGAGGACATGTCCTTCATATTGTATGTGATTTAACGATTGCAGCTGATAATGCCGTATTTGGACAAACAGGACCTAAAGTCGGAAGCTTTGATGCTGGATATGGTTCCGGTTATCTGGCACGCATCGTAGGCCACAAGAAAGCACGCGAGATTTGGTATTTATGCCGCCAATACAGCGCGCAGGAAGCCTTGGATATGGGCTTGGTGAATACGGTTGTTCCTTTAGAGCAATTAGAGGAAGAAACGGTTCAATGGTGTAAGGAAATGCTTGAGAAGAGCCCTACTGCACTTCGTTTCCTGAAAGCTGGCTTCAATGCAGATACAGACGGCCTCGCTGGAATCCAGCAATTTGCCGGTGATGCAACATTGCTTTATTACACTACAGATGAAGCAAAAGAAGGACGCGATGCATTTAAGGAAAAACGCAGCCCTGACTTTGGCCAGTTCCCTCGTTTTCCTTAATGGCGAAAACCTTAATAAATTGAAAGGCAAAACAGCTCCGCGAGTTCTTCGCCGGGCTGTTTTTCTCTAAAGGAGAGAAATACATATGTTTCCACAGGAAAAGCTGCCAAATTGGCTGAAAAAAAGAGCTGAACTGACTCCAGACAGAATAGCAATTGAATTTCAAGGTGCCCCATATACCTTTAAAGAGCTTGATACACTAGCAGCAAAAACAGCAGGAAAGCTTTCTGCTATAGGCCTTAAACCTGAAGATACATGTGCATTGATGCTTAAAAACCACATTGACAGTGCCGTTATGATTCATGCCTTGTTTTACCTGGGGGTGAAAATTGTGATGATCAATAATCGCCTGTCAGGCAGTGAAATAAGCTTTCAGATTAAAGACAGCAAAGCAGGATGGTTTATATCAGAGGAAGCATTTTCAGAAAAAAACAGTGAAGTTTTAAGCGAGGTGCAAGATGTTGTTTTTTCTGTAAAGGAAAACATACAATTGCAAAAAGCTGAAGATGTGAAGATCATTGAAGAATTCAATCAGCATGACACGGCTACTCTCATGTATACGTCTGGCACTACGGGGAATCCGAAGGGAGTCATCCAGACATTCGGAAATCATTGGTGGAGCGCTGTCGGGTCAGTATTGAATCTAGGTTTAAGGGAGGATGATTGCTGGTTCTGTGCAGTTCCTCTTTTTCATATAAGCGGACTTTCCATTTTAATGAAAAATGTCATTTATGGAATGAAAATCGTGATCACAGATAAATTTGATCCAGATGAAGCTAATCAAATGATAGAGAATAAGGGAGTTACCATCATTTCTGTTGTAACGGCCATGCTGAACAGAATGCTGCAAAGTGTCGGGGAAGGCGGATATCCCTCATCATTCAGGTGCATGCTCCTTGGCGGAGGTCCTGCACCCCTTCCAATTCTTGAGGAATGCAGGGATAAGGGAATACCTGTTTATCAAACATATGGAATGACTGAAACATCTTCTCAAATTGTCACCCTTTCTCCTGAGTACAGTTTGAAGAAAATCGGTTCTGCGGGTAAACCGCTTTTCCCATCTCAGCTCCGGATAGAAGCTGAAGGAAGGGCGGCAGCACCTAATGAAGCTGGTGAAATTGTAGTTTCGGGCCCTAATGTAACAATGGGATATTATAATCGTGAAAAGGAAACAGAAAAAAGCATCCAAAATGGCTGGCTTTATACAGGTGACATTGGGTATCTTGACGAGGAGGGTTTTCTGTATGTCCTTGACCGCCGATCTGATTTGATTATTTCAGGCGGGGAAAATATCTATCCTGCCGAAATCGAGTCGGTACTGATGAAGCATCATGATGTCTTCGAAGCTGGAGTAACCTCCATGAATCATCCTAAATGGGGCAGCGTGCCTGCCGCATTTGTTGTAAGGCATTCTGGGAAAAGGACATCAGCCGAAGAATTGCTTGCATACTGCCGGCAATACCTTGCTTCTTATAAGGTCCCCAAAAGGATTATCTTTTGTGAAGAGCTTCCGCGCAGCGGTGCTAATAAGCTTCTAAGAAGAGAGCTGAAAAAACGTCTGGAGGAAAGCGATTGAATATCCATTCTATCTCTATATACCATATTTCGGCTCCGTTAAAGGTACCCTTTCAAACGCATCTGGAAACGGTGACCGAACGTGAGGCACTCGTAATTGAAGTCCGTGACCATGAGGGGAGAACAGGGTACGGGGAAGCTGTTCCTTTTTCAAGTCCCTGGTATACAGAAGAGACTATTGTTACCTGCAGGCACATGCTGAAGGATTTTTTAGTCCCAATGGTGCTGTCATCAGCACTTAAACATCCTTCACAGCTGTCTGATTTATGGAAAGGAATCAGGAGAAACAGGATGGCAAAGTCTGGACTTGGCCAGGCGATTTGGGATTTATTTGCCAAACAGCAGGGTGTGTATATCGGCAGCCTGTTTGGAGGGACAAGAACAGAGGTGGCTGCCGGTGCGGTGATTGCTGCCAAAAAACTGGAAAGAGCATTGTCACAGATTGAAGATTATCTGGAGACAGGCTATAAGCGATATAAAATTAAGATAAGTCCTGAAAATGATCTGCACTATTTATCTGAAATCAGAAAGAGGTATCCGGATCTGACCATAATGGCAGATGCAAATTCGGCCTATCGTCTCAGCGATATAGACCGCCTTAAGCAGCTGGATCAATTTGGTTTGCAGATGATTGAGCAGCCTTTAGGTGCAGAAGACATTGTTGAGCACAGCATAATCCAAAAAGAACTGAATACGCCTATTTGCCTGGATGAAAGCATCAGCTCTTTTGAGGATGCCAAAAGTGCTGTTGCACTCGGAAGCTGTAAAATCATTTCTGTGAAAATGTCACGTGTCGGGGGCTGGACAGAAGCTGCACGTATTCATGACTTGTGCGTGAGGGAGGATATTCCCCTATGGTGCGGAGGTATGATTGAATTTGGCATTTCCAGAGCACATAATATAGCGCTTGCTTCATTGAAAGGCTTCACCATTCCTGGTGATATCTCATCTTCTTCAAAGTATTGGGAGGAAGATATTATAGATCCTGAGGTTGTGGTGAAAAATGGATGTATTGATGTGCCAAAGTCTGCCGGAATCGGTTTTTCGGTCAATGTGAAAAAGCTCGCTGAAAAAACGCTTCACAAAGAAGTATATTCAAACTAGGGACCGTATGCAGGGTCCTTTTTCTTTTGTATAGGCTCTTTTCTATTTAATTATGTGAGGCTTCCCATTGTCAAGTCAGGTTGATTGGAGCGTAAGGTGCGAGGCTCACCGGCTGCCCCGCGGAAAGCGAGCATCCTGGAGAGGAAATCAACCACCTTGTTTCTTAGCAGCAAAGTTTACGAAAACAGCCTTTGTATAAATAGGCTGCAAAATAGGCATTTGCCGATAGTCTTTTCCTGGTTATCTTTTTATAATAAACACTACGGGCACCTTCAGCGGAAATTAACAGACAAGATTAAAAAAGCCCATCACTCAAAAAGGCAGGTAGATCATATGAGTTCTGAAAATAAACCATATCTTATTGCTGAAATACTGCTATTAAGAGGATTGCCGATTAGTGTGATAAAGGAAATTACCGCCCTTGATGTGCATGAGATAAAGAGAATCAGGCAGAAATGCCGGCTTAAAAAGCGTTCAGGGCGTTTCCTTCTTATACAAAGGATTTTATAAGGTTTCTTGTTTTAGCTGAGCTGTTTTAATCGTATATATAAAAATAAAAAACAGGAAGGCTGCCCTTCCTGTTTTTTTACATTATGCAGGCTCAAAGGTTTTGCAGCCGGCATCATTACTTGTATGTGCACGTTCTTCTGAGTAGTTTACTACCATGATGCTTTCAGCTGAACAACGGTTTCCATGCTTCCAGAACCGGCAATTGTTAACTGTACATTTGACATCCTCTGCCATGATATCCACTCCTATAGTAAAAGTAACGAACATATATAGGATTTGCCATTTAAAGTTCATGATTCTTCATTTTAAATGGAAGTTTAGTTACTGCCCCGCGGTGAGCGAGCATCCTGGAGCGGAAATCAGCCACCTTGTTCCATAGCAGCAAAGTTTACGAAAAGAGCCTTTAAAAAAGAATGAAAAGCCTGAATGATTTTCATCCAAGCACATAATTTATTAACAAGGCTCTTTTCTTAAAGATTGTTTTTTTTTAATTGTTCTGTAAAGGATCCTCTTGTTAAACCAGGTTGATTGGAGTGTAAGGTGCGAGACTCCTGTGGGATTAGCGGGAAG
>NZ_MLYQ01000047.1:0-51696 GCF_001866725.1 Bacillus sp. MUM 13 | reverse complement strand
ATGTTATATAATATATATTAAAGAACTATAGCAAGAAGAGGAGGAACCAGAATGGCTGCTGTAAAAATATGCGAAAATTGCGGATCTCCTATTAAAAAACTCAAGCATTCCATCCTATGTCAATGCAATCATAAAATTTTAACCGGACATCCTGTTCAAAAAAAGCAATAATCCATAAAAAACTGGACAAGATAAACTTGCAAGCCGATTTATCCTCATATTGATGAATCGGTTTTTTTAATGTTCATCAACCTAAATGAATGTATGACATTCATTTAGATTTGAAGGCATTAGCCTAAAAAGCCAATAAATTAGTGATTGATTAGATTTCCCTTTATAATAGAAATAAATTTTGAAACGAAGCGCTGATTCATCCGTACATATAGGGAGAGATAAAATAGTACGATTCCGTAAGAAGCTTTAATCGCGGAGTGGACAAGGATATCAGGTGGGGTATCCTGTCCTCCGTACAGTATAATGAAGAAATATGGACCATTACGGCAGGAGGTGCCTGGGATTTGATCATTGCCGCTCTATAGGAAGTGTATAGTGGAATGGCTTTGGTTTTCCTGACACATTGGATATAACGCTAAAATTATTTCTGGTCGCAATATTAATCGCAATGACGGCTTTTTTTGTATCATCTGAATTTGCCATTGTTAAGATTAGAAGCTCGCGCATTAATCAATTAATTGAAGAAGGCAATAAACGTGCCATAGCTGCTAAAAAGGTAACGGATCACCTCGATGAATACCTCTCTGCCTGCCAGTTTGGCATAACAGTAACGGCACTAGGGCTGGGGTGGCTTGGTGAAAGTACAATGGAAAGATTGCTTAGCCCTTTATTTGGCATGTTGAAGCTCGATCCTTCTATTGAACATATCATGTCATTGGCTGCCGCCTTTGCCATTATTACCTTTTTGCATGTAGTTATGGGAGAACTGGCTCCCAAAACAGCTGCCATTCAAAAAGCAGAAGAAATTACCCTGATGTTCGCTAAGCCCTTAATATGGTTTAATCGCATTCTTTTTCCGTTTATTTGGATTCTGAATAGTTCGGCGCGCGGCATTGCAGGATTGTTTGGGCTAAATCCTGCCTCCGGACAGGAACATGCCCATTCTGAAGAAGAATTGAGAATTATTTTATCCGAGAGCTATGAAAGCGGAGAAATCAACCAATCTGAATATGGTTATGTAAATAATATATTTGATTTTGATGAAAGAATATCGAATGAAATTATGGTGCCCCGGACAGAAATGGTGACTATTGAAAAAACAGCAAACCTTTCAGAGGTGGTAGAAATTGTACATGAAGAACAATTTACACGTTATCCAGTAACTGACGGGGACAAAGATAACATTATCGGAATGATCAATATCAAAAGCCTATACACGGCTGCCATTACGGAGGAAAACAGAACATCACTTTCCCTGGAAACCTTCATTAGTCCGGTTATCCGCGTGCTTGAAACAACACCGATACATGATTTGCTTTTAAAGATGCAGAAAGAGCGGACACATATGGCTGTTTTGACGGATGAATACGGAGGAACCGCCGGGCTAGTAACGGTTGAGGATATACTTGAAGAAATTGTCGGAGAAATCAGAGATGAATTTGACCAGGATGAAAGGCCGCTTGTACAAAAATTGGATGATACACATTATATTCTTGATGCCAAAGTGCTTATTGGCGATGTGAATGATTTGCTCGGTGTAGAATTGCCTCAGCAGGATATCGATACGCTTGGCGGCTGGATGCTGACCGGAAGATACGAAATAGTAACGGGCGACACAATTGAATATGAAGGCTATGCGTTCACGGTCAAGGAAATGGATGGACATCACATCTTATACATTGAGGCGAAAAAGGTGTAAACCAGTCCGCGACAGACATAGCTGCTGAAAAAAAGAGGAATATTGGCCGTCCCAATGTCTGACGTGTGAACCTCCGGCAACAGCTTATGGCGGCGGTATCTGTCGCGGAGGAGATGCATGATTTTAGAATTGTCTCAGCAGAGATAACCTCACTCTAAATGAAAAAATGGCAGGCATGGAAAGACTTGGCCAGAAGGATACATTTTTGTATCCTTTTGGCCTTTTTTCTTGGCGCGACATAAAATAACATGTCTTTTCATAGGGTAATTGTGTAATAATAAAGATAATCATAAGGGAATAAATGGAGATAAAACATACAATGAAAAAACTATTTGCAAAAAACCCCTTGCTCCTTAAGTCTGTTTTTATCACAGTGATCATGCTTTTTATGATATATGAGGCTTTGCATATTAAATCCAATATTAACTTTGGCCTTCTCTCAAGGCACATCAATGATTTGAGCTTCATTCAGTACTTGATTATTCTGGGTCTCGGAGTGATTGCGGTTACGCCAATGGTGCTGTATGACTTTGTCATATCGCGTGCCCTTAAAGTGAAAAGGAAGCGGTCTGAAGTGTTTATCTTTTCCTACTTAACTAATACCACATCTAACTTGGTGGGGTTTGGAGGGATTGCAGGGACGACGCTTCGGACCATCTTTTACTCTAAAGAATATTCGAAAAGGGAGATTGTTCCGCTTGTCGGCACTTTCGGATTGTTTTTTCTTTCTGGTCTATCCATTTACAGTCTGTTAATTATCACTGGTGTATTTGATAATGCCTTTATAAAAGAAAAGCATTCTTTATACATTGGCATCTTGGGCATGTCGCTGTTTTTCCCTGTCATGCTGGGGATTTCACTGCGGAAGAAAAACCTTTTCGGGAAACACTTCACGCCTAAATCAGCCGTTATCTTAACAGGCATTTCTTCGTTAGAATGGTTTTCGGCTTTCTTGCTTGTCTACTACATTACACGGCTGCTTGGAACCCATGTGCCTTTTTTTACTCTGTTTTCAATTTTTGTCGGGGCATCGATTGCCGGGATCATCAGTCTGATTCCTGGAGGTTTGGGGTCCTTTGACTTTGTTTTCATTCTTGGATTTTCTTCTTTGGGGCTGCATGAAGAGCATGCCCTGCTGATATTGATCATATATCGTTTGAGTTATTACGTCGTACCGGTAATATTCGGTTTTCTGCTTTATACAAGAGTGCTTTGGGCAAAACTCAATCTGGAATTCAATCACCTTCCCGGACAAATTTTGAGCTATATAAGCCATAAAGGGCTGAATATCCTGATTTTCATATCCGGTACCCTGCTTCTTTTATCTGGCGCAGTACCAGGGCTGATTGAAAGAATTAAATTCATCAGCGGAATTTTGCCTGATTGGGTAATCAATTTATCGCATATCATTTCTGTAAGCATCGGTTTTGCGCTGCTGGGAATGACGCGTGCCATAGGATACAAGGTAACCCGCGCCTGGTACATTACCCTTTTTATGCTTATTCTTGGGTCAATTGCTGCATTTTCGAAAGCTCTTGATTATGAAGACGCCATCTTTTTCCTCTTTGTAGCCGTTTTGCTTTTTGCTGCTAAAAAACAGTTTTATAAAGAGAACTTTGTTATGACGTGGGGAAGAACGGTGATGGATGGCCTGATTCTTCTTGTCTTCTTTGGAGGCTATTTGTTTGTAGGTTACCTGAATCTTCCTGATACCAAAATAAAGATTCCTCTGGCTTACCAAAAATACGTAATTGGAACCTCGGATGATCTGTTAATGAGTGCATTTCTGGGCTTTTCAATCGCAGTAATATTTATTTATATAACGTTCTTTCTGTACAGGCGCCATAAATTCCCGTTTGCGATTTCTGAAAGTTCACAAGCTGAAATCAAACAATTTTTAACTCAGTATGAAGGCGGCGAGCTTTTGCACTGGAGCTTGCTGAATGACCGGCATACATATTGGGATAATCATCATAAAGTATTGTTTTACTATAAAAACTACAGTGATAAGCTCATTGTCATAGGCGATCCAATCGGGAAAGATAGCAGTGTGTTTAAGGCAGTGGCCGAATTCCTGGCAGAAGCGGACCGCTTTGGATATACTCCTGTCTTCTATCAAGTGAAAAACAGCCTCCTGGCATTTTTGCATGATGAAGGATATGACTTTTTTAAGCTTGGTGAAGAAGGCCTTGTGAATTTGAAGAACTTTGATTCAAATACTGCTCCTGCGCCGATACAAACGGCCTGGGGGTCATTGGGTGAACAGAACTTTGATTTTGGCATCCTTAATCAGCCTATCGGGGAAAGAACGGTTAAAGAGTTAAAGGCCATTTGCGATGAGTGGCTGTCCGAAAGAGACGACAAGGATATTGCGCCTTTTTATGTGGATGAAGAGTACCTGAGGAATTCGCCAGTTGCTATCGTAAAAGACAGTAATGGAGATATTGCGGGCTTTTCCACCCTTGTTCCTGCATTCGATAATGAGAGTATTTCGGCAGACTTAGTCCGCTGGCGCAGCAATCAGCCAAAAGGGCTTCTCGATTATATGTTCCTTAACATGATTGACTGGTCCAGGAAGAATCATTATAAATATTTCTCCCTTGGGCTTGCGCCGCTGCCTAGTACAGGAAGTTCGCGTTTCTCTTTGCTTCGGGAGAAAATTGCTTCTCAGATCTTCAGCTACGGACATCGCTTTTATCAATATAAAGACCTGAATACAATTAAGGATAAATTCGTGGATGTTTGGAATCCAAAGTATCTTGCGTACAGAAAAAAAACGTCCATAACAGTGACAATGCTCGAGGTTACTTTTTTAATATCCAAAGGGCAGGGGACTAAAAAAATCTAAGGATTCAAAAAGGCTCCGCACAGCAGATTTTTGCTGTGCGGGGCTTTTTTTACTGGAGGAATTATGAAAAAATAACAGGCTTGAAATCCCCTGTTTTTATAACAAAAATGGTATAATGATAGGCGCAAGGCTAACGTTATAGCAGGCGTATTTTACGTTTTTATATCCATTATATTAAGCAGAAGGCAGGAGAGGGAATGGGATACAAAAAGAAACAGCTGTTGGGTTTCGGTTTAATCTTGCTTTTTTTGGTCGTTTTGCTGACCGGTATCGTCATGATGCTGAATAACATAAAAAGCAATTTAACGGAAATCGTCGAGGACAGATATTACAAAGTTTCAAAGGTGGCAGAGATACGCCAATTATTCTCTAATTCGGACAGGGAAATCCTATTTGCTGCAAATGAAGCGAACAAAAGCGAAAGGGCCGGCAGCCTTGATATTATCAACGGTAATCATTCCAAGTTAGATAATGAAATTGCCACTCTATCAAGCGTAGCCAATACTGTAAACGGGAAAAAGCTGCTGAAAGAGCTTGAAACTAACTACGGTTCCTATTCAGTGACAGAAGCCGATATCATCCAGAAAATCGAATCCGGTAAAGGACAGGCTAATCTCCAGTCTCTGATGAGTGACCAAAGGGATAAAAGGACCAAAGTCATAGCTACGATGGACTCCTTTAAAAAATACCAGGAAACATTAATGAATGATGCGCTAAAAAGCTCCAAACAAACGTATGATCAAATCATCCGATTTATCATTCTTGCTGTTTTAATCAGCATTGTTGTAATCGCCATGACAGTGATTTGGATGATCAGAAGCACTTCGAAAAATCTGCAGTCCATTACAAAGGTAATCAAAAATATTGACTACAATGACCTAAGCGAGATACCAAGGATACAATTTCGGTCCAATGACGAGATCGGCGACATTGCGTATTCCTTTAATGAAATGGCAGGTTCGCTTGAAGCGTACAATCAAAAAGAAAAAGAATTTACCGCCAAAATCAGCGAGCAAAACTGGATTCAGACGCGGCTTGCTGACATTGCGACAATGTATCAGCGCATTGTAGATCTTGAAGTGCTGGGCCAGCGTTTCATCTCCAGGCTGGCGCCTATGGTGGATGCATCCCTTGGCGTGATATATCTGAAAAGAGGAGAAGGAGAAAACATCAAATTTGTTAAACTAGCCTCTTTTGCAGAAGAGGGAAAAGAGGCCGGCCGCACAAACTTTATGCCTGGTGAAGGCCTTGTTGGCCAATGTGCTCTTGAGAAGCGTTCACAGATTATCAATAACGTTCCAGATGATTATAGTCTGATTAAGACAGGCCTGGGTGAAACACTTCCCAAAAGCATTTTTATCGCACCGGTTATTTTTGAGGATGAAGTTGTGGCGATGGTCGAACTTGCCAGCCTTACTCCTTTTACAGAATTTCAGGAAACCTTCCTTGGGAAAGTGCTTGAGACACTGGGAATTACCATTAATAGTGTAAGAGGAAGAATGGAAATTGAACGTCTCCTCAAGGAATCACAGGCTCAGACTGAAGAGCTGCAGGTGCAATCAGAGGAATTGCAGTCTCAATCTGAAGAAATGCAGGCACAGTCAGAAGAACTGCAAACACAGTCGGAAGAGTTAAGAATGATTAATGAACAGCTTGAAGAAAGAAACAGGGATACAGAGCTGAAATCCAAAGAGCTTCAGCGGGCTAAGATCAATCTGGAAGCCCAGGCAGAAGAATTAAAACAAAGCTCGAAATATAAATCTGAATTCCTGGCGAATATGTCACATGAATTGCGGACACCGCTGAACAGCATATTGATCCTGTCGGAAATGCTTTCGGATCAGGGTGACAGCAGCCTGACGAGCGAGCAGCAGGAATTCGCGCGGGTCATTCATTCCTCTGGACAAGACCTTCTTTCCTTAATTAACGACATCCTGGATTTATCCAAAGTGGAAGTCGGCAAATTGGATGTTGTCTTTGATGAAATGAATGTAAGTGAACTTCCGGAATTGCTTAAAAGGAACTTCGATCATGTAGCACATAAAAAGGGAATTTCCTTTAAAGTTACAAAAGACAAAAATGTTCCTGACATCTTCTTTACTGACCAGCAGAGATTTCAGCAGATACTTAAAAACTTGCTGTCTAATGCCTTTAAATTTACTGAAAAAGGGACAGTGCAAGTCACAATCAAGCGTGCTGAAGAAGAGCTTGTTGCACAGTGGGTCAATACAAAAGGCGCCAGCTCATGGCTTGAAATTAATGTGACTGACACAGGAATCGGTATCTCTCCTGAAAAGCAAAAGATAATATTTGAAGCCTTCCAGCAGGGTGATGGAGCAACAATGCGGAAATACGGCGGCACGGGCCTCGGACTTTCGATTTGCCGAGAGTTTGCCAAGCTGCTTGGCGGCTGGATTATCGTTGACAGTGAAGAGGGTAAAGGAAGCAAATTCACTCTGTTCATCCCAAGCCTTCCTGAAGGCATGAAGGGAGCAGGGGATGTCTCCATAGCCTCAAGCCAGGTTGCTGCTGCAGAAGCCCAGGAAATAGCCCCTCCTATTGAAAAAGAGGAAATGGTCGAGCTTTCATCTGGAGATATTATAGATGAACCTGAAGGTGATCAGCTATTCAAAAATAAAACCGTTTTAATTGTCGATGATGACAATCGCAATATCTTTGCCCTTTCAAATGCTTTGAAACAGGAAGGAATGCAGGTCATAGCCGCAGAAAATGGACTAGAATGTTTGGAAGTGCTGCAAAACGGAAATAGTATTGATGCCATATTAATGGATATTATGATGCCTGAAATGGACGGATATGAAACCATGCGCAGAATCCGCATGAACAGCATGTATGATAATCTGCCAATCATTGCATTAACAGCGAAAGCAATGAAGGGAGACAAAGAAAAATGTCTTCAGGCCGGTGCATCAGACTATATCAGCAAGCCGCTTAAATTGGATCAGCTGCTATCAGTGATGAGAGTATGGCTGACTAATTAATTGCCAGGAAAGCTAGGAAGGGAATACCATGAAAGATACGTTAACTGCCGAAGAACGGGAAGATTTTGAAGTTGAGTTGCTGCTCCAGGCCATTTACCGCGTGACTGGTTTTGATTTCAGCCAGTATATGCGCTCATCGATAAAAAGAAGAATTGAAAACAGAATGAGCCTGGATCGCATCCGGACAATCAGTAATATGATTGAAAAGGTGCTATATGAAAAAGGGTTCGTTGAAAATCTTTTGAACGATTTCTCTATCAATGTGACCGAGATGTTCAGGGACCCAGGATTTTTTCTGGCTTTCAGGACGAAGGTGGTTCCGCTTCTTAGAGAACTTCCGGAAATCCGGATCTGGCATGCTGGATGTTCTACCGGTGAAGAAGCATTCTCCATGGCGATATTGCTAAAAGAAGAAGGACTATATGAAAAGGCAAAGATATATGCGACTGATATGAATGAAAATGTTTTGGAACAGGCTCGAAAGGGAATTCTCCCCCTTAACCGCATGCAGTCATATACGAAGAATTATCTTCAGGCGGGCGGCGAAAAGGCATTTTCTGAATATTACTCGGCTGACTATCAATATGCCTATTTAGATCCTTACCTGCTTCGGAACATTGTATTCTTTCAGCACAATTTAGTAACGGATGGATCCTTTAATGAGTTCCATGTGATTATGTGCAGGAATGTCATGATTTACTTTAACGGCGATCTTCAAGGCAAGGTTAGTGATTTGTTTTACCATAGCCTTTGCCGGGAAGGGTTCATGGCGATGGGTAATAAGGAAACGATACGCACATTGAGTTTCTCTGAGGAATTTGAAGATGTGGATCTGAACGAGAAGATTTACCGGAAAAAGTAAAAAGCAGGAAAGCCCATGGCTTTCCTGCTTTTCTTATGTATGGAATGCTTTATTGAGCCTGTATGAATACAACGCACATGTCATCGGGCTGATCGCGCTGGAGTTCACTTGGCAAAAGAAAATCAATGGGAGATGAGGTCCTGCAATCCAGCCAGCCTTTTGAGACGGCATTTTGAATTTTCTCCAATCCGTCTACACCATCTTTCTCTAATGCCTCCATCACACCATCGGTGAATAAAAGGATTTGAATGCGGTCCTGAAAAGAGATGGTGTTTTTTTTAACATCCATTTCCGGGAAAAAACCAACCGGACAGCATCCTGTGGAAAGAGCAAATACTTCTTCTCCATCCAGAAGGGCGTATCCCGGGGGATGTCCGGCATTCACATATTCCACCGTTTTGTTTTCTGTATCAATGATCATGGAGATGGCGGTGAAATAATAATGAACAGGATTTTCCGGTTTATTTAAAAGATTCATCCAGCGGTTCAGTTCGGTAATGACGCGCACGGGATCTGTATAGGTCCTCAGTGCATCCCTTAGAACAGAAGAGATGTACATACAGACAAGCGAAGCTGAAATTCCATGTCCCATCATATCAAGCATGATAATGGCAGAGCGGTGTTCATCAATGCGATGCCAATAATACATATCTCCTGCTAATTTATTTGCGGGCAAATAGGAGGCTTTGATCAGCAGTTTTTCCGTTTCTACCGGCTCGCTCAGCAAGCTGCTTTGCACCTGCATGGAAAGGTCCAGCTCGTTCCGGATCTTTTCATCCTGCTTCCGGTGCCAGTCTTTTTCATATTTAAGCCGGAGTCCCACCCGTATCCTTGCTAAGAGATCTACCTTATTAATCGGCTTCATTATATAATCAATTCCCCCGACATCAAGCGCTTCCGCCACTTTATTCGAGTCTTCAAGCGCAGTCACGAATATGACGGGAATATCCCTTAAATGAGGGATTTCCTGAAGACGCCGGCATGCTTCAATCCCGTCTATTTCAGGCATCATAATATCCAGCAGAATGATATCAACGGATGTTTCCTTAGGGGAAGGGGTATCAGCATCCAAGTAATTAAACATTTCCCTTGCTGAAGTCAGAGAAACAAAGTCATTATATCCAGCCCGTTTTAATATTTTTTCAATAACGAAAAGGTTAACCTTGTTATCATCTACGATTAAGATCGACATTCTCAATATCTCCTTTAGGTTACCTATATATTCTGTATCTATTTGTATATAATCAGATGATTGTTTTGCTGGATTTTTTTCAAGCTTAATTTTGCTATTTCATATTGGAAGGAATCTGCAAAACACAAAAAACCCCTAATAGATAATACCCCGATTTTTTTGACCTTAAACATCTTATTTCATAGAAAATTAAAAAGCTGTATATTTTTTTTAGTCTTCTTTTTAAAATCGAGCTAAACAAGCTTGAGTCCATGGTTCGCGTACCTTTATAAAATTTGTATCTTATGGATTACCAGCTCACCGCCCGCCCGCGGAAAGCGAGCATGATCACCCACCCTTGTTTTATGGCTTTTCTGCGGTTCTGTGTTTTGTTGGCGGGGTTAATGGGAAAGAAGTGTAATAAGTTCGAGTGATCGTGAACGTTCCTACAAAAGCACAGGGGAGGAACTTATGTCTTCTGCAACTAATTATCTGAGCCGAAACCTTTGGTCGGGGATCCTGTTTGGTATTGGCTTGATCGCTTTTATTGATGAGGCGGTTTTTCATCAGCTTCTGCACTGGCATCACTTTTACGACAAATCCACACTTGCTGTTGGACTGGTTTCTGATGGCCTGTTTCACGCGTTAAGCTGGTTTGCCACAATTGCTTCTTTGTTCATGGTGGCTGACCTTCGCAGGCGAGAGGCTTGGCGGCGGACAAGGTGGTGGGGAGGTGTGCTGCTCGGAGCAGGCTTGTTTCAATTTTATGATGGTACTGTCCAGCATAAACTCATGGGATTGCACCAGATTCGTTATGTGTCAAACTTGTTCATTTATGACGTGGTCTGGAATATCTTCGCGGTCGCTATGATAGTGATTGGAGCAGTGATTACCGGCAGAAAGGGAAAAGCCACAAGCCAAGAGGAGAATATCTCGTGAATCATCATATGGAACACGCTAGCGGCAGTTCACCTGAAATTATCTTTCCGATGTTTTTCATCATCGTTCTCTTCTCGTTTTTGTATATGGGTGCGGCCTATGTCCTGAAACGCCGCAAGCAGTTGCGCCAATGGCCGCTGCACCGCTGTATCTTTTGGATTCTTGGTGTTTCTTGTGCCATTTTTGCTGTCGATGGACCTCTGGCAGAACAGGCACATACTGATTTTAACTGCCATATGACTGCCCATCTCCTTCTTGGGATGCTTGCGCCACTGCTTATTGCTCTTTCAGTTCCTATGACTCTTTTGCTGCGCACAGTCAAGATTTCTTTTGCGCGAAGGCTTACACAGGTTATGAAAATTAAAATCGTACACCTATTCTTTCATCCCGTTGTGGCTGCTATCCTGAATATTGGCGGCCTCTGGCTGCTTTACACGACAAATTTATACTCTGTAATGCACACGAATATGGTATGGTATGTTGTCATACATATGCACATCTTCATCGCTGGGTATCTTTTCACAGTTTCCATGATTTATATGGATCCGGTCAGCTGCAGATACCCATTTGCTTATCGTGCGATAGTATTAGTGCTGGCTTCCGCTGGACACGGGATTTTATCAAAGTACATCTATGCAAATCCGCCCGCTGGTGTAGTGGCAGCCCAGGCAAAAACAGGGGGGATGCTCATGTACTATGGCGGGGATGCAATTGAACTCATCATGATTTTTATTTTTTGCCTCCAATGGTTTAGAGCCACGCGACCTAAAGCGTTTGCATCGGTAAGAAGGGAGACTTCTTTATAAGGTAAAAAGCAGCCGTCCAAAAAAATGGAGGGCTGCTTTTTAGTAGTTTTCTGCTTTATCGTAATAAGGAAGCTGCAGGTTTTCTGCAGCTTCCTAGTGTATGGTTTAGTATTAATCTTTTAGTTTGCCAATTCCTTCTTGAATTTCGCCTTTTAACTTATCTTTCTTGCCTTCGCCCTGCATTCTTTTATCATCGCTGGCATTGCCCATTTGGTCCTTGGCTTCACCTTTGACTTTATTTACAGCACCTTTGACTTTATCAGATAAACCGCTCATCTTTATCTTCCTCCTTCATTGGTTTACTTGTTATTTACCCGCAGAGGAGTCTGTTAAACAATATTATGATGCCATTTCTTTCTTGGAATGTTCTTCAATAAAGCGAAGCGTATTTTTGATAATGTGTTCCTTATCATAATCAAGGGAGGCCACATGGTATGACTGTTTAAGGGCGATGAGTTCTTTTTCAGGCGAAGCGGCCTGATCATAAAGATAAAATGAACATTCTGCCGGAACCACATGGTCTTCAACCGAATAAAACAGAAGCAGGGGACAGGTTGTTTTTTTAACATTTTCACTAGTCTTATCCATAAGTGACAGCAGCTGCTTAATTGAGTGCAGCGGCACTTCTGGATAGGTGATTTCTTTTGCCGATGGATCCTTGATATCTGGTGAGCCATCCGGGATGAAAAGGGGGGATTGGACTTTTCGGTATTGCTCATATTGCGGCACCTTTAAAGCTGCATTAACTGTAATGACGCCATCACAGTTTGTCTTCGAAGCCAAATCAATGGCCAAAGCCCCGCCCATAGACTGCCCCAGGATATAAACCCTGCTGCAGGTTTGCTGAAGAACGCAGTAGGCGTCTTCCAGGTTTTGAATCCAATCTTGATAAGAACAGACTTTCAGGTCGCTCGCAGCTGATCCGTGCCCTTTTAAACGGGGTGCATAAACCGTATATCCCTTCTCGGCAAACTGGCTCCCTAAATATTCAACACTCTGAGGAGTCCCGTTAAAGCCGTGGCAAATTAAAATTCCTGTAGAATTGCCGGGATAGAAAAAGGATTCAGCACCAGGAATAACAGGGGATAATGACATGAGAAAAACTCCTTTCTAATATAAAAAACTTTCCTTGCCCGGCTGCAAAGAAAGTTTTTTAGACAAATCTTATCAGCCAAAGCAAATATGCTTTGCTGGTAGGAGCACCTTTCATGAGGCTGCTGTGAAGTCATTGAGCCAGATCTCTCGTTCACTCGTGATAATGGTATATGAAGTTTATAATTAACTATTCTTATTAATTTACTTGGTTTTATAATAACACGATATGATTTTTTTCGTCAACCGTTCCCTCTTTTATCTGTAAAATCTTGTTCTGAATTCTTTTTGTAGACATAAAATAGAAGGACCAGCCGGAAATTTTTATTGGGAATTTTAAAAAAATATTGACTTATCCCTTAAGCCCGCCTAATATTGTAGTTACAAATTAAAAAACAATTGAATAAATGCTATTACTTATCCAGAGAGGTGGAGGGACTGGCCCTGCGAAACCTCGGCAACGGGTTTGCTTCTTATTGCAAATACCGTGCTAATTCCTGCAAATCGATACAATCGGTTTGAAAGATAAGAAGTAGATCGGCTTATACATATAAACCCTTCTTCTTATCTGTCATGGATAAAAGAAGGGTTTTTTCGTTTCCGGAAGATTGGAGAAAGGGGCGGCTTATATGTATATTTCTGATTAAACTTATAAGGATAATTGGTTAATAGCGCCGTAGGAGGAATTAGAATTGATTGAAATCAGAAATGTTTCAAAGGTTTATCAGGGAAAAACCCCTATTCATGCACTAAATAATATTTCTTTGACAATAGATAAGGGAAATATTTTTGGAATCATAGGATTTTCAGGAGCAGGAAAAAGCACGTTAATAAGATGTCTTAATCGGTTAGAGGAACCGACAGAAGGAACAATCAGCATTGATGGATTGGACTTGATGTCATTGAATGAAAGTGAACTTAGGAAAACACGCAGGGAAATTGGGATGATTTTTCAGCATTTTAATCTGCTTTCTGCTAAAACCGTTTTTGACAATATTGCAATGCCGCTATATCTGCAGGGAAAAAAGAAGCGGGATGTTCAAAAAAAGGTGCTGGATCTCATTGAATTTGTTGGACTAAGCGGAAAGGAAAATGTTTATCCGGGCCACCTGTCTGGCGGACAAAAACAGCGTGTCGGAATCGCGAGGGCCCTTGTGACAGATCCCCAAATCCTGCTTTGCGATGAGGCAACATCCGCATTGGATCCAGAAACAACAAAAAATGTTCTTGAGCTGTTAAGAAAGGTAAATAAAGCTTACAGCATTACCATTGTCCTGATTACACATGAAATGAGTGTAATTCGTGATTTATGCGATAGGGTCGCGGTGATTGACGACGGGGAAATCGTTGAAGAAGGGACAGTTTATGATGTGTTTACTAATCCTCAGGAAAGAATTACCCGTAATTTCGTTAATACCGTTTTGCAAAATGAAATACCGCCTCATTTATCGAAGAAAATAAGAAGCGGGACCTATTACCGTCTTGTTTTTCTGGGGGAAAAAGCGGCACGCCCTTTACTATCGGAAGTTTCCAAGCGGTTTGATATTCATCTGAACATCCTGTATGGATCTATTACAGAGCTGCAGGAAAAACCATACGGAAATCTTTTTATTGCGATTGACGGAGAAATTGAGGAAAGAAATAAAGCCATCCAATTTATCTTGAATAGCGGAATCGACATAAAGGAGGCTGAAGCGCATGGAGCTTAATTGGGAATTTTTCTGGCCGCAGTTTTTCCAGGCCTGTGAAGAGACGTTTCTCACTGTGTTTGGATCATTTATTTTTGGAACAATCATAGGACTGCCTTTAGGCATCATTCTTGTAATCACGAGACCCGGACATATCATGGAAAATAAAGCGGTCTTTCTTGCCCTGAATACCATTGTGAATATTGTCCGTTCTGTACCCTTTATTATTCTTCTGGTTGCTATTATTCCATTTACAAGGCTTGTGACGGGGACATCAATAGGTGTAGCGGCAGCAATTGTGCCTTTGTCCATTTTTGTAGGCCCGTATCTTGCAAGGCTGATTGAAAATTCCATGCTCGAGGTGGATAAAGGCGTCCTGGAAACAGCTCACGCAATGGGAGCCACAAAAATGCAGATTATCACTAAATTCATTATCCCGGAAGCGGTGCCATCATTAATACTTTCGTTTACTACAGCGACAATCGGGCTGATCGGTTCGACAGCAGCGGCGGGCGCTGTAGGTGCAGGGGGTCTTGGAAACCTTGCAATTACTTATGGCTATCAGCGTTTTATCACTATCGTTATTGTCATTACAGTCGTATTGCTTATCGTTAGCGTTCAGCTTATTCAAAGCTTTGGAAATACATGGTCAAGATATGTGAGGAGGAAAAGAGGATGAAAAGATTAAGTATTGTTTTAGCGGCAGTTGCAAGTTTGATATTGGTGTTAGGAGCATGCTCATCAAATACAGCTTCCAAGGATGGAGGCACGCGCACAATAAAAATAGGGATAAATGGGGACGACAATGATCTTTGGAGCCTTGTCCAAAAACAGGTAAAAAACGATGGAATCAACCTGAAAATTGTATCTTTTTCAGATTATGTCCAGCCCAATACAGCCTTAAATGATGGCAGCATTGATTTAAATTCTTTCCAGACCATCACCTATATGAATCAATTCAAACATGATCACAACCTGGATATCTCAGCAATCGGCTCAACAGTTATAGCGCCAATGGGGGTTTATTCAAAAAAATATAAAAAGATAGACGACATACCGGACGGGGCTACCATTACAATACCTGATGATGTAACAAATGCTGGCCGGGCCCTTAAGCTTTTGGCATCGGCAAAGCTAATTACTCTAGTGGATAATTTCGATCCGAGAGGCAGTGTGGACCAAATCAAAGACAATCCAAAGCATTTGAATATCAAACCGATTGCAGCAGGACAAACAGCCAGATCGCTTGAAGATGTGGGAGCAGCTGTCATTAATAATGGGTTTGCCGTGCAAGCCGGCCTGCAGCCTTCCAAAGATCCGCTTTATAAGGAAAATCCGAATGATAAATCGGCCCAGCCTTATATCAACGTAATTGCTGCTGCCACAAAAAATAAAAAGGATAAAGATTTCCTTAAAATCGTAAAAGCATATCAGTCGAAAGCCGTTCACGATTACATCATTAAACGTGATAAAGGTGCTACAGTGCCAGTAGTGACCTCGATAGATAAAATTAAAAACTTATAGGCTGAAAGCTTTTAGCTGGCCAGCCCAAAATATAGCTAAGAGAGAGGAGAGGTTTATATGACAGTAGAAGTTGAAACACAAAGAGATTTGATTGTGAGAAGCATTGAGGATGGCAGTGGCAGATATATAGAAGCGAGCCATTACATCCACGAAAATCCTGAAATAGGGAACCAGGAATATCTTGCATCCGATACATTAACTAATATCCTGGAGGAAGCTGGCTTTGAAGTGACAAGAAATGTCGCCGGCCATGAAACGGGCTTTATAGCAAGAAAATCCTCAGGAAAACCGGGCCCCTCGATTGCGTTTTTAGCAGAATATGATGCTTTGCCGGGACTTGGGCATGCCTGCGGCCACAATATTATTGGAACAACGAGTATTGCTGCTGGAATTGCTTTATCAAAGGTGGTTGAGGAAACCGGCGGAGAAACTGTTGTTTTCGGTACCCCTGCAGAAGAAGGAGGCCCTAATGGAAGTGCGAAGGGGAGCTTCGTTAAACATGGATTGCTCGAAGGCATAGACGCTGCGCTCATGATACACCCAAGCGGTAAAACAGGGCTGACAAGTCCGTCTTTGGCAGTTGATCCTTTAGATTTTTTCTTTTACGGAAAAGCGGCACATGCTGCGGGATCACCGGAAGAAGGAATAAATGCCTTAGATGCAGTCATTGGTATATTCAATGGAATCAATGCCCTTCGGCAGCAATTGCCTTCAGATGTAAGAATACACGGAATCATTACCCATGGAGGAGATGCACCTAATATTATTCCTGACTTTGCCTCCGCCCGTTTCTTTATTCGTGCCAGCACATGGAAACGTGCGGAGGAAGTGTCAGCTAAGGTCAGGAATGTTGCTCAGGGTGCCGCACTTGCTGCAGGAGCTACCGTAAAGATTGAGCGATTCCAAAATGAAGTGCATGATATTGTTATCAATACATCTTTGGATGAAGTTCTTCGGGAAGAACTGGAGAACCTAGGAGAAACCGTTGATAAGAGAAGCGGAGGAATTGGCTCCACAGATGCCGGCAATGTAAGCCATGTGGTGCCGACAGCACATCCTTATATCAAAATCGGTCCTGACGAACTGATTGCACACACAAATGAATTCCGCGAGGCTGCCGGCTCCAGTCAGGGAGAACACGCATTATTAACAGGAGCCAAAGCCCTTGCATTGACAGGCTACCGGCTCCTGACAGACAAAGAATTGCTTCAAAAAGTCAAAACAGAATTCCGCAGCGCGGAAAAATAAACCATGCAAAAAAATCATAAAACCCTGAATCAGCGGGTTTTATGATTTTTTTTAGGGGTCTGACCCCGTTTTGTCGAAAAATATTTAATTTAAATGAAGTTCCCTGCGTTTATACTGTGTTTAAACAGTGGTTAGGAGTGGTGATATGGTCCCGCAGCGTGTAACGCTTATTACAATAGGAGCAATTGATTTGCCGGAACTTCGCGCTTTTTATCAAAAGATGGGCTGGAGTGAACCGGAAATGAGTTCAGATCAATATGCAGTGTTTAAAACAGCTGGTGTGCTGTTGTCCCTCTTTCCTTTAAAAGAACTGGAAGCTGATTCGGGAGTGCAGATTCATAAATCTAAGGATGCCTATCAAGCTATTGCTCTGGCCATTAACGTAAATACACCTGAAGAAGTTGATGCCGTTATTGGCCATATCCGAAAAATAGGAGGGAAAATCCTCCGCGAACCAAGTGATGCATTCTGGGGAGGGCGAACCGCTTATTTTGCAGATATTGAAAATAACATCTGGGAGGTAGCTTGGAATCCCGATTCGGTATTTGACGAAAAAGGGGCTATGACTTCTTTTTAGTAATGGTCTGCAGATCATTCCTGTTCGGCAGGTATGGTATACCTGACTTGATTGCAGTAAAGGGAAAGAAGTAGACGCAGGCGCCATGGCGCCGCGTCACCCTGCATGGCGCCCCCAAAAGCCAAGGAGAACTTACAGAAGACGAGCGGCACAAACGCTGACCTAAATATAGCTTTAATATACATATCACCCGAAGACCTGTAATATGGGAAAAACAAAAATGCCCCTCACGGAATGTGAGGGGCATTTAAAGCATTATGCTTTATTTCCTTTTTTTCTTTTTGCCGAAGCTTGTGATGAATTCGTATACGACAGGGACGATGACAAGTGTTAACAAAGTGGAACTGATCAAGCCGCCAATTACGGTGACGCCCAGTCCTCTTGAAATTAATCCCCCGCCTTCAGAGCCGATTGCAAGCGGAATGAGTGCTCCCACTGTTGCGATGGCTGTCATAAGGATTGGACGTATCCTTGTTGCTCCAGCTTCCAGAAGGGCATCGCGTTTGTTTAGTCCTTCTTCTTCCTTCTTGATTACCCTGTCTATAAGGACAATGGCGTTGGTCACGACGATTCCAATCAGCATAAGTGCGCCAATCAATGCAGATACACTGATCGTTTCACCTGCCAGGAATAATCCGGCCAATCCGCCGATAATCGTAAATGGCAGAGAGAAAAGGATAGCGATAGGTGCAAGCCCTCCGTGGAAGGTGATGACGAGAATCAAGTAAACAATCGCGATGGCAGCTAGCATGGCAAGTCCAAGCTGGCTGAATGAATCGCCTATTTGTTCGGAAACTCCGCCAAGGGAAATGCTCGCTCCCGCAGGCAAGTCCAGTTTATCTATCTTATCCTGAACTTCTTTGGTCACTTTTGAAACATCTTTGCCTTTAATTTTGGCGGTAACGTCAGCATATCTTTTTCCGTCGCGGCGGGTTACAGTATCCGGTGATTTACCTTCTTTGATTTTGACAACCTCTTTTAGCGGAACTTCCATTCCAAGAGGGGATGTAATGGTTTTGTCAGCTAAATCATTTTTATCCTGGAACTGTTTATTTTGTTTTTCAATATAGATGTTTACATCTTTTCCGTCTTTTTTGATGGTTGTTAATGTTTCTTTTTCACCTGTTGCAGAAAGGGCCATTGCGACTTGTGAAGCAGTCAGGCCAAGATCACTCAGTTTGCTTTGGTCAGCAACAAGCGTGTATTGCTGATAAGACGCAGATAGTGTAGTATCGGTATCTTTTAAGCTTCTGTTATCATTCAGCATCTTAGTCACTTTTTTGACGATCGGCTCTATTTGGTCCAGATCTTTTCCGTAAACATGGAGTGTTAGCTCATTGTTGGAGCCTGAACCGCTGAAGTCCTGCGATTTCCATGTTCCGGCAGTGCTGAGTCCGGTTAGATGCTTTAAGGATTTGTCTTTCTCAGCTTCAAAATTCTCTGTGTTATTTTTATAAGAGACGTACAGCATCGCTGAATTTCCCGAACCTGGCATCATCGGGTTTTCACCGCCGATTGTGTACTGCACAGAGGTTACCTGTTTTTTATCCATAAAAAACTTCTCTGCTTTGGCGGCTGCTTTTTCAACATCTGTTTTCTTTTCTCCCGGAGAAGGTTTATACGTGACAATCATGGTTTTCTCTTCATCCGATGGAATGAAGCTGACGCCAATCTTTGGAACAAGCAATAAACTGCCTGCCAGCAATAAAATGGCGATGACAAATGTGATCAGTTTATGGTTCAAAGACCAGTCCAATACTTTGCGGTAAGAATTTGATAATTTGCTGGGCTTGCTTTCGTGACCTTTCCCTTTTATGCCGTTTTTAAATAAAGAATGGGCCATAGAAGGAACAATGGTAATGGCGACAAGCAGGGAAGCCAGCAGCGCAAAAACAATTGTTAAGGCAAATGGCAGGAATAGTTCGCCTACAGGTCCTTTTACAAGGGCAAGCGGCAGGAAGACTGCAATCGTTACAATGGTAGATGAGAAAATTGGAATGAACATTTCTTTTGTTGCTGAACGGATGAGTTCGCCGCCCTTTAATTCTTCATCTTTCAATGTCATTCGTCTGAATATATTTTCAATAACAACAATGGAGTCGTCGACTACACGTCCGATCGCTACGGTCATCGCTCCTAAAGTCATGATGTTCAAGGTGATATCGAATTGTTTTAAAACAAGCACAGCGATCAGCAATGAAAGCGGAATTGAGATGACTGATATAAGTGTAGTGCGGATATTCCTTAAGAAAATCAAAATGATCAGCACTGCAAAAATCCCGCCCACAATTGCTTTGTTAAGCATGGTTTTTACTGATTGCTCAATTGGTTTACCCTGATCAAATGTAGTGTGAATCTTTGATCCTGGTGTATCCTTTTCGAATTTTTTCAGCTCAGCTTTTACGTCGTTTACAACATTGACAGTATTCGCATCTGGAGATTTGGTTACTTGAATGCCGATGGAATCATGTCCGTTGGTTTTGGAAATCGTTTCAGCCTGGCCGGTAATTTTGATGTCGGCGATGTCAGAAAGCTTCACCTTTGCCAGCTTCGTCTGCGGCTGGGAGACTGCAGGCTTTTTTTGGCCTTGAGCTGCTTGTCCGGCCATTCCTTGCGGTGACTGCTGCATCCCTTGAGTTCCTGCAGATTTAGGTGAAACAGGAATTTCAATGTTTTTTAAGTCTTTAAGAGTGCCGATGTTGCCATCAACAGCAATGGTTTTTTCTTTATCTTTAAAATTGAATAATCCAAGAGGCACTGAAACGTTGGAACCCTGGATTATCTGTTTGACGGTTTGTTCGTCAAGGCCGTATTGTGCAAGCTTTTCTTTTTTGAAGACTAATGATCCTTGCTGGACCTGCTGTCCTGAGGCAGTCACTTCTGAAACTCCGTCAATTCCCTCAAGCTTAGGGATGAGGTCCTCTTCTACCTGCTTTGTCAATTCGGTCAGGTCAGCCCCGGCATTTGTGGCGCTCAGGGCAATAACAGGGAAAGCGTTGAAGTCGATGCGCGAAACTTTTGCCTCCTGTGCCCCTTCTGGCAATTCCAGACCTGAGATGGCTTCTTTGACTTCATCCACGGCTTTGTCCATATCTTTGTCATAGTTATATTCTATTTGTATGGAAGATACGTTCGCCATGGATGATGAACTGACAATATCTACTCCTGAAAGATTGCTGACTCTTTTTTCAATCGGTTCAGAAATGTTATTCGCTACTTCATCCGGTGCTGCACCAGGGTAAACAGTGGATATGCTGATTACCGGTGTCGATATGCTCGGCAGTGTTTCGAGCTTCATATTCAAACCGGAATATATTCCAGCGGCAATGACGATGATTGTCAGAAGCCAGATAGCCAGTTTGTTTTTAAGAGAAAACTTAATAATCGAATTCAATATGATTCCTCCGTGATCAAATTTATGACCAACTAGTCACTTCTAGAATATATAGGAATTAATGTGTTAATGCAATAATAAATACCCTCGACTAAAGGCTCTGTTGAGATTTGCAAATAAATAATATACAATGGGAGACATAGTGACTGAATGGTCACTTCATTTGAATGGATGTTAGGTGGATGTTCTATGAAAGAAAAAAGCAGACTTATTATGGAAGCGGCCTTAGCGTTATTTGCTGAGGGAGGGTATCATGCCACCTCTATACAAGAAATCGTGGATAAGTGCAAAATGGCAAAGGGTTCCTTTTATAATTACTTTAAATCAAAGGACGAATTGCTGCTTTTTATATTTACTCATTTCTATGAATCAATCCAGGGTGAATTATCTTCTGTAGAAGGAGACGATTCCTTGGGTGAAAGAGCAAAATTTGCTAAGCAGCTATCTGTTCAAATAAACCGGATGCTTGAGAATACAGGTTTTATTAAGATGCTGATGAAAGAACATATGCACCATATTACTGAAGAACTGGATCAGTTTTTATTAATAATCCAAAAAGGGAATTTTTTATGGCTCCAAAAAAAGATCGAAAGCCTTTATCCTCAATTGAAGGAAGAGTATATTCCTGATTGTGCCATAATGATGGATGGCCTTTTTAAATCCTATATGTCTTTGAGTTTAATGGAAGGAAAGGCTGAATTTGACAGTGAAAGGCTCCCTGAATTTCTCTTGAATCGCCTGGATTCCATAGTGGAAGGACTGAAGGATGAACAGGGATCGCTTCTTAAGAATATTGCTTTTCCGAATGCCGCAGATACGGAGGATACCTTGACACTTCTTAGGGAAGCTGTAAATGAAGCGATTGAGTCGGTTATCTCCAGCGGGGGGGTTCATAGTCCCAGCAAGAAAAAAGAACTAGAAACACTTCAGGCTATAAAAAACGAATTGGAAAAAACATCTCCAAATTCAATTATTTTAGAAAGCCTTCTTTTGATGGCTGAAAAAATTAATGTGAAAAATTCATCGCTCCTTATATTGAGGAAGCGGCTTGAAAAATACCTTTATTAACCAGGCAGCATTAAGCTGTCTTTTTTTAGTGTGCCAGACATGCTGCTGAATAAACATAACCCTATTATTCAGGTTGTTGGAATATTTTTAATAGTTTGGGGTTTTTTAACAAAAAAGTTTATAATAATAAGCATTAGAACAAAGTGTTTTCTGAACAATAAGTAATGTTTTAAATACAAGGATTCTGGAAAGTGTTAGACATATACATTTTGAAAAGTAGAAAGTAGGCGGGACGATGAAGTGGAAAAAAGGATTGCTGATTTATAATCAAAATGCCGGCGGCGGGAAGCTTGAAAAGAATTTGGGAGAATGCCTGCCAGTCCTTTCGTGCAATATTGAGGAGTTTCTGGTTATTCAAACAAAAGAGGCCGGAGATGCAGAAAGGATATGCGGGGAATACGGTGAGGATATGGATGTAGTATTTGTCCTTGGAGGAGATGGGACGGTTCACGAATGTGTCAATGGTTTGTCTGTACTTAATAAGCGGCCGATCTTAGGTATTTTACCTGGGGGGACCTGCAATGACTTTTCAAGGACGCTTAATTTGCCGCAAAAAATTGGAAAAGCAGCTGAGGAAATGATGTCGGGCAGGATAAAGGAAGTGGATGTCGGCAGAGCCGGAGATAGGTATTTCTTGAACTTTTGGGGAATCGGACTTATTGCGGATACTTCGAGCAACATTGATGAACATGAGAAAAACCTTTTTGGGAAAATCGGCTATTTTTTAAGTGCCCTTCGGACGCTTGGAGATAATGAACCATTTTCCTTCACAATGGAGTATGACGGAAAAACGATAGAAGATGAAGCAATCATGATTCTTGTCCTCAACGGAAAGTACATTGGGACAAACCTGCTTCCATTTCCCCTGATCGATAGCCAGGATGGAGTAATGGATATCGTCATTTTAAAGAAATCAAACATAGGAGTATTCAAAGAACTTCTAGCCATGAAAAGGATGGCAGCTGAAAGCGCAGATCCTGATTCGGGTGTATGGTATCTTCAGGCGAGCGATATTAAAATTCAAACCTCCAAGGAGATGGAAGCAGATACAGATGGAGAAATTTATCTGAAAACACCTGCCGATATTCAAGTCCTGCAGAACCACCTGCCTATGCTGTGCGGCCCAGAAGCTTAATCTGCAGAGGTTTCATCGATGGTGGCGGTTACAATAAAATTAACATAAAGTTTACAGCATTCGTTTGTTCATTTTGTCCAGTTTTACGTTAAAATAGGAGATAACATATTTTAAAGTTTACGGGGGAACATAAATGATCTATCAAATGCATTTTGTGAAAGGCCTGCTTCATCCGGCATTAAGCAGATATCAATTAAAAGAGGCGGAAGCTGTGACCCGGTTTGGCCCTTCCTTGTTCATGCTGTATGCTGTCAGCTTGCTGGTTTATGGAGTGGGAGCTTATTATGGTTTAGGATCAGAGTCAATCTCCAAAGAGCTGACAAAGCTGACGCCAGGGGAATATGAAGCAGCGAAAATGCTGTTTTTATATGGAAAGCTGGCAGCGGGAGTTGTGTTTCCCTCTCTATTTTTCTTTGCTGCATCCTTGATTTACTGGATGTTTTTGGATATCCCATACATAAAGATTGTGATGGTCCAAATGATTGTATTCAGTTTATATCTGCTGGAAAAGCTGCTGCTTGTACCGATTTCCATTTACCTGAACGTAAACCAGGATGCAAACCCTTTTTCATTCGGGGTAATCAGCCAGCACTTTACTTCCAATGAGTATTTGATTCATTTATTTGGAAATATTACACTGTTCCAGCTTAGTATGCTTGCGCTAACCTGCTATTATTTGAAATTTTTGTCGGAAAAAAGCAGATTCATAGTTTGGCTGTCGGTTGCATTGGTTTTTATCATCACTTGGACAGCTGGGGCATTCCTCGCATATCTTGATGTTAGTGTGATTCTGTAAGGGGCTGTGGAGATTATGAAAACTAAGTACAAAACTATCATTCTATTGGCGGCATTATTATTTATGTGTATTAATGTGTATTTAATTGTAAAGGAAAACAGCAAAGTGGAAAGGACGCTCTTTGTCAGCAAATGGTCTTCTGTCAAAAAAGAGAATTTAACAAAATCCTTTCACACTGCTGGCGTAATAAAACCAAATAATGAATATCCGGTTTACTTTAACGGCGGGAACGGCAAGGAATTCCAGAAGTTTCTTGTTGAAGAAGGCGATGAAGTACGTGCAGGCACCGCACTTTTTCAATATACTTCTCCGGAAGCAGACAGAATCAAAAAAAATCTTGAAGCAGAAAAATCCCAGGCTGCAGGCGACATGAATGGGATTGATGCGTACATCAGCAAGCTTGAGAGTTATAAGGAAACCATTACAGCAGATATGCCTGTTACGGATGAAAATGCAGATATAAATAAGAACCTCAATCTTGCATCTGATGCCTCTAATCAGGCAATCCTAAGTGCAATTGAACAGGAAATTTATAAACAAGAATTAGAAAAGACCAAGCTTGAATCACGAATGAAAAGATTTGACGAACAGCTCGCCTTCATGGATGAACAAAGCAATACCGCAGCCGCAGCAAGCCAGGCGGATGGATTTGTGAAAAAAATCAATAAACATTTGAAAAATCCTATTCTTACAATTGCATCCAAGACACCTTCAGTAGAAGGTGTGCTATCAGAAAAAGAATTTAGAATGGCTAAAACAGGGATGATGATGACCATTAAATCACCGGAATTAAAAAGACCGCTTAAGGGAACAATCGTGAAAATTAATGCCTACCCTGTTAAGGAGCCTTCTGTCAATTCCAAAAATTCCTACCGTTTTAAAGGGAGCATAAAAGAAACCCAAAGAGAGCTTCCTATTGGTTCTAACGTTGCATTAACGGTCACAGCTAAAAATGCAAAAAGAGTATCAGCTATTGAAGAGGAAGCTGTGCATGTAAAAAAGCAGCCTCATGTTTATAAAATAAACCCAAAAGGGTATATAAATAACCAATATGTTGAATTAGGCCTTCGTTCTCAAGGGAAGCAGGAAATAAAAAGCGGTTTGACTGCTGGCGAATTTGCTGTAGTGTCACCATGTAAAACGCCTCAGGATCACAGTTTGTTTATTACTCCTATATTAGTCAGGGAAAATGGAGCCCCAGCTTATAAGAAAATTGCCAAGCACTTAACAATCCGCTATCTATTGACTGGTCTTTTGGAAAAATAGATCTTTATTAATGGTGTTGGGCATTTCCTCGTGCTGTACTTTAAGCGTGAGGAAATTTTTTTATTGAGGGCAGCGCCCAGAGGATTTTTAGCTGCGGCAGGAAATCCTGTCTGTTATCCAGCATTTTCTGCGGGGAGTTATAAACAAAAAGGATTTACAGATTTGCTTTTATAAGATAATATTTTATTATAATTCAATTTCCGCTTAATCTTGTTATTGAGAACGGGGGAACCAACTTTGCGGTGTATTCCGCTTGGGGTGAATTCTGACTTCAGAAAGGGCTAATGTGTGTTTCCGGGCCCTAACCCGACAGCTAACCTCGTCAGCGTCTTAAAGGGAACAGTATGTGAATTTCGTTCGCATGAAAAGACACCCTACGTGTCTTTTTTTTGAACCAAAAACAACTATTTGTTTCCCTTACCGAGACAAATTTCTTTTCCGCAATAGAATTTAACAGAAGGTGAGGATGTAGATGAAACGAATTGGTTTGGCTTGGCAAATATTTATAGGCCTGGTGATTGGAATTATTGTAGGGGCCATTTTTTATGGGAACTCTGACATAGCTAAATATTTGCAGCCTATTGGAGACATTTTTCTCCGTTTAATTAAAATGATTGTTGTACCGATTGTTATTTCAAGTATTATCATTGCTGTTGCAGGTGTCGGGGACATCAAACAGCTTGGGAAAATTGGCGGTAAAACGATTTTGTACTTTGAAATTATCACGACTGTCGCCATCTTATTAGGATTATTGTCGGCAAATATCTTCAAGCCGGGTGCCGGTGTAGATATGGGACACTTAAGTAAAACCGACATTAGCTCATATGTGGACACGGCAAAAACGACTGAACAGCATTCATTTGCTGATACAATCGTTAATATAGTTCCTGCGAACCCGATATCGGCGATCGCCAATGGAGATATGCTTGCCATTATCTTTTTTGCCTTGATGTTTGGTTTTGCGATTTCAGCCATAGGCGAAAAAGGGAAACCTGTGATTCGCTTCTTCCAGGGAACGGCAGATGCCATGTTTTATATGACAAACCAGATTATGAAAGTGGCGCCAGTGGGTGTATTTGCGCTTATCGGTGTAACAGTTTCCAAGTTTGGGCTTTCTTCACTTATACCATTAGGCAAGCTCATCATTACGGTGTATGGAACAATGTTTTTCTTTATAATAGTTGTGCTGGGACTTGTTGCAAAAATAGCAGGATTCAGTATTTTCAAATTAATTAAAACATTGAAGGAAGAGCTCATATTAGCATTTTCTACCGCGAGTTCTGAATCAGTGCTTCCTAAGCTTATGGAAAAAACGGAAAAGCTCGGCTGTCCGAAGCATATTTCCTCATTCGTTATTCCGACTGGATACTCATTCAACCTGGATGGTTCTACACTTTACCAATCGCTTGCTGCCATTTTCATTGCCCAGATGTATGGGATTGATTTGAGCATCACCAAGCAGATTTCATTGGTACTTGTCTTGATGGTTACTTCAAAAGGAATCGCAGGTGTTCCTGGAGTTTCATTCGTTGTTCTCCTGGCCACACTTGGTTCTGTAGGAATTCCGGTTGAAGGACTTGCATTTATTGCAGGTATTGACCGTATCCTGGATATGGGCCGTACCGTTGTAAACGTAATAGGAAATTCGTTGGCTGCGATTGTTATTTCGAAATGGGAAGGCAAATTCAATCCTAATAGAAATATGCAAGCGGCAGAGAAGGTTAACGGATAAATGTAAAAAAGCTCGTATCGCTTAATGGCGGTCCATCTTAGGATGGCCTGCATTAAGAGATGCGGGCTTTTTTTTGTTATGGCTGCTCCGTTCAGTCCGGGACCAGCGAGCCTTTGACCTGGATCCAAAGTAAAACTCCATCTTTTTATGTGCTGTATGTGGCTGTGAATCTGAGTCTGAACGCATAAGCAGAATGCGGAAATCTATCTTGGTGATGGATGCCCGGCTGCTTGGCTTTTACTGATAGTAAAACTGAGACAGAAATTGGCGGAAGCGCGTGCCCTCTTCATGCTGATATTTGGCAATGAAGTAGCTGCGGGCCACAGGAAGGGAAAGTTCATCTGTTAATACTTCTGAAAACCTGCCTTCTAGTAATTCCCTTCTGACGATAGAAGACGGCAAAAAGGAAATTCCGAGTCCTTCTTCAATAAATCGTTTGGTCACTTCAATCTGTGTCACGACCATTGTTTGGACATAAGCATATTTCTTCTTGATTTGTTTCAGCAGATCTCCCCAATATTCTGGGTGGTTATGAGTTAAAATCTTATGCTGCCGAAACAATTCCTCCATATCGACCGGCGGGCTGCTATCGCTATACCAGCCATCATGCGGAGCAATCATGATGACAGGATCCTCATAAAGCGGTGAACATGTTAACTCTGTGTGTACAATCAGCATTCTCGAAAGCCCGCAATCTGCTTGTCCCTCTAATACGGCAGCGGGGATATCCTTAGACTCCATAACCTGAATTTCCAAAGATATGTCAGGATTTAGGACCATGTATTTTTTCAGGATTGAGGGCATGACGGAAGAAGCAATTAATGGTGATATGGCAAGAGTCAGCTTGCGGGAGCGCCCTTGTTTGAAATCTTCCATATCCTCAATGCCTTCTTGGTGTATGTCAAGGAGCTTTTTTGCGTACGGCAGGAAGCGCCTTCCTTCTGCGGTCAGCTGAACCCTTCTCCCGATCCGCTCAAAGAGCTCGCTTCCTAAGTACTCTTCCATCAGTTTAATATGGACCGTAACGGAAGGCTGGGATATAAATAACTCTTCAGCAGTCATTCGGAAATTTTCATATTTTGCCGCAACTGTAAAGGTCTTAAGCCATTTTAAGTCCATAAGGAACCTCCTGATTAAAAAAAGTAATCAAATTTAGCATAAATTTTCAATATTTTCTATTAATTATACGGCTTATTATATAAGTAGAAAAGGAGGAGTTAAAATGAGTAAAGGGTTAAAGGGAATCATTGCTGCTGAAACATCTATAAGCATGATTGACGGGGAAAGGGGTCTGCTGATTTATCGTGGATTCGATGCTAAAGAATTGGCTCTGACAAGGTCATTTGAGGAATCGGCCTACCTGATATGGCATGGGGAATTGCCTGATGAAGGCCAGCTTGATGCGCTAAAGGTAAAGCTTAAGGAAAAGAGAATGCTGCAGCCTGAAACAATAGCAATGCTTCAGGCGTTGCCTGCAGATATGGAAATAATGGCGGCCATCCGCACAGTTATTTCATCCATGGGAACCCGGAACTTTAATGAAATGCCAGTTATAGAGCAGGCGATTGAACTAACAGCTGTCATTCCTTCCATTATTGCCTGGCGATATAGGGAAGGCAAAGGGTTATTGCAGATTGAACCTGATGAATCGCTCAATCATGTGGAGAACTTTCTCTATATGCTAACAGGGGAAAGGAGGCCGGGGGCCAAAAGGGAGGCTCTGGAGGCCTATATGATTTTGACGATGGAGCATGGAATGAATGCGTCGTCATTTGCGGCAAGGGTAATAGCATCGACAGAATCCGATTTAGCATCAGCTGTTACAGGTGCGGCGGGTGCCATGAAAGGCCCTTTGCACGGGGGCGCGCCGAGCGGGGTCATTGAATTATTAAATGAAATAGAGGCAGGAGGGGGGATAGAAAAAATACTCCGTCTTAAGCTAAATAATGGGGAAAAACTGATGGGTTTTGGACATAGAGTTTATAAAACAGCTGATCCAAGGGCGATTGCTTTACGTGAAATTGCCCAAAGAGTAAGCGGAAACAATTCTTGGCTTGAATTGGCTGTAGAAACGGAAGACTGTGCGGTTAAATTACTCAAGGAATATAAGCCTGGAAGAAACCTTTATGCGAATGTAGAATTTTATGCGGCTGCCGTTATGAAAGCAATAGGTATGGAAGACGAATTGTTTACTCCTGCATTTACAGCGGCTAGAATAACAGGGTGGACTGCTCATGTGATGGAGCAATGGTCAGATAATGCTATTTACCGGCCGGATGCGAGATATATAGGAGTAATTAAGGAAAAAGGATAAATGATTATAGCGATATTGAACATGAATGAAGAGTGTTTCGTGCATTGCATACGCCAGGGGGGTATGATAGTATTTTTGTAGAGGGAGGCTGTGCAATGAGTGAAAAAAACCCTAATGGACAAAGTGTGATGCCAGTAGACGGGGCAGCAGATTGCTGCACAGGGGAATCTTCCCGAAAGAGCCATCATTCTGACGCTGTTAAAAAGAGCCTGATAACCCGCTTGAACAGAGTGGAGGGTCAAATAAGGGGCATTAAAGGACTAATAGAAAAAGATACCTATTGTGATGATGTGATCACCCAAATCGCTGCCACTCAATCTGCTCTGAACGGTGTAGGAAAGCTTTTGCTAGAAGGCCATATGAAGAGCTGTGTGGTTGAAAGGATTCAAGAAGGCGACATGGAGGTCCTTGATGAGGTTCTTGTGACCATCCAGCGATTAATGAAGAAATAAGAAACCAATAGTCAGTACGGACAAGAAATGGCTATGTTCAGAGGGGATCAAAGAGCCTGATTTCCCTTAAGATGCCAGTGCTGATTACACTCATGAATCTTTTGAAAGCTTTCTGTCAGAGAAGGCTTTTTATTTTTGGCTCTCTAGAAAGCTGATATAGAGTCTGTTGTAAAGACGGGCAGGAGACCATGCGGCGAAAGCGAACTGGCAAGATTCCTTGAACAATAGAAGGCGGCTGTTCTTCTTTCACTGTTGCTGTCTGCCTAAGCCACATATCGCAGTCAGGAAAATTCCTATTCAAATTATGCAAAGGGGAAGTGTTTTTGGTAAAATAATCAATAATGAATTTTTTGGGCATTCTATTGGAAACAGGAGACAAATGCCAGTTCGGAGGGATAGTATGAAAAATGAAAGAAAAGACATTCTTTATATGCATGTGCAGGCTTCCGAACGATTTGTGATTTCCTATGGAATGAGCTTTCAGGAGTTTGTTTATTCCCTGCAGCATCCTCTAGCCAATCTTCTGCTGCTGAAGCATCAGTATGAAGATGGGGAATTTAATAGAAACACACTTTTGGATTATGTTCCAAGTGACAGTGTGATGAAGCTTCTTAAAGAGGATGTCAGCGAGTATGGAGATTTTTGCTGGATAGACTTTGAAGAAGAAGCAGCACTTGATGATATAGAAGATAAGGAACTTGCGGAGCTTCTGTTTTTGGGACACACCAAAAGCCATTTAAGGCCGCCCTTTTTCAGAAAGCTGAATAACCATTTTGCCTATCTTTCCCATGATGATGGATGGTTTAATAAAACATACTACAGATCGCTGGATACGTATTTTAAAATACTTGGAAACTTACTTTCCATTAAGCTTGAATCGCTTCGTGTCGAGCGGACATGGCTTGGCATCCGGAAAAAAAGCGAATATCCCCAAGTGCCGCTGGAGGTTTTCGAAAGCCTGGAGCCTCTTATGGGAGAGGGAATCGCCATTTCCCTGATTGGGGTGCAGCAGTCAAGGAACCGTATTGAAATCCCTATTTGGACTGTGGGCGATTATTTGAATATGGATGATATGATTGAAGCCTATACTGAGGCAAAAAATGAAAGCCCCCATGCACTTGTTGTGTATAACCGCAAAACTAAGGAATGGTCCGTAGTCCTGAAAAAACAATAATTTTTTATCAGGTGAAAGAACAGTCTGTAATACCTGCTGACAGAATTGGCGGCATAAGAAAATATGCAAACAGGGGCTGACTGCCCGCAAAGCCCGGTCTTATGTGACCGGGCTTTTTTGAGGTTATCCTCGGGCATGATGGTGAATGGCCGGCTAATGGAGGTATGTGTGTTTACGGAATTAATTTTAAAGGTAAACAGGTGTAGGCCGTGCCCCTTATTTCATAAAATAGTGGCAGGTCTTTATACTGTGAAAAAATGGTGGAATTAGAAAAAAGGAATAATAGAAATTTTATTTCTTTGCTTCAGAAAATGATACAATAGAAAAGTCAAATTTCCTCGCATGCATGACAGCTGCCCCTAATTTTGTTATTTAGCAAGCGTTAGGCCTTGCGCAAATGCTTACGAAGGAATATATTGCCTGAAAATTAATATTTGTCTTGAATAATGGAGGTTACTGGAATGAAAACAAAACTGGGTCTGCTTTATGGCGGAAAGTCTGCTGAACATAATGTTTCCCTGCAAACTGCGTATGCTGTCCTTAAAGCACTGGATTTAGAAAAGTTTGATATACATCCTATCTATATAACTGAAGAGGGACAATGGGTAAACGGCCCGCAGCTGACTGCTCCTGTAGAATCTGTGAAAGAATTGGCTTATGCTTCTGAACAAACTTTTTCGCCATTGGCGTTAAGTGCGGCGGCCGAGGCTGGAGAAAACCGGGAAGGCTATGATGTTATATTTCCGCTCCTTCATGGACCGAACGGAGAGGATGGAACTGTCCAGGGAATGCTTGAGCTGTTAAACATTCCTTATGTCGGGAATGGAGTTCTTGCCTCATCTGCTGGAATGGATAAAGTCATCATGAAAAATATCTTTGCTCAGGCCGGCCTTCCTCAAGTGAAGTACTCTTGGTTTGTGCGCACTCAATGGGAAAAGGACAAAGAAGGTGCATATCAGAAGGTTGAAGAGGAGCTTGGATATCCTTGCTTTGTAAAACCTGCCAATCTTGGATCCAGTGTCGGCATCAGCAAATGCACATCCAAGGAAGAGCTGGAAGCTGCCTTTATTGAAGCCTTCCAATTTGACCGCAAAATCATCGTGGAAGAAGGAGTTACAGCCAGGGAAGTGGAAATTGGTGTATTAGGCAACGATGAGCCCAAATGCTCTGTTGCAGGAGAAATCATTCCCAAAAAAGCCTTCTATGATTATAAAGCCAAGTATGAAGACGGTGAAACAGCCATGGTTATTCCAGCGGACATTTCAGAAGAGGAATACAGCAGCCTCAAGGAAATGGCCATTGATGCATTCAAATCACTTGATTGCTCGGGCCTTGTCCGTGCCGATTTCTTTTTGACTAAAGAAGGAGAATTTTATATTAATGAAGTGAATACAATGCCTGGTTTTACACCATTCAGCATGTTTCCGCTTTTATGGAAGCATACAGGCGTTGACTATCCTCAATTGATAGAAAACCTGGTTGAACTTGCCCGGCAGCGCCATGATGAAAAACAAAAAATAAAATATACTTTCTGACTTCGTATAAAGAGATACTTCCGTCAGCGGAAATCTTTCTGCCTGATAATGCGGGATATGAAGAGTAAAAAGAGCAGAAGCTGCGGTTATCCGACTGCTGGCTTCTGCTTGCTTTGTTTTCTGATAGCATCACAGGGTTAAAATTTTAAGGAGGCGCAAGAATGATTAGACGAAGCTTGAAACGTGTTCATGAAATGGCAGGAGGCCTGAATGTACTGGAAAATTTCCAGGATGCCGAGATTTGCGGCGTTTCAATTGATTCGAGGAATATTGAAAAAAACAATTTGTTTATTCCACTGAACGGCGAGAATGTTAATGGCCACCAGTATGTTGAAGGAGCTATAAAAAATGGGGCAGCAGCTTCATTGTGGGAAAAGGGCGTACCGAATCCGCCTGTTGGGCTTCCTCTGATTATCGTGGAAGATGCATTGGCTGCCCTGCAGCAGCTGGCAAAAGAGTATCGCAGCGAGCTTTCACTTAAGGTGGTAGGTGTGACAGGCTCAAACGGCAAGACCACAACAAAGGATATGACGGCAAGCCTGCTTCAGACCCGATACAAAGTTCATAAAACAAGCGGCAATTTTAATAACCATATTGGTCTGCCGTTAACGATTTTATCCATGGGTGAAGATACAGAAGCGGCTGTGCTTGAGATGGGCATGAGCGCAAGGGGAGAAATCAAACTGCTCTCCGAAATAGGGCGCCCGGATGTTGCGGTTATTACCAATATCGGCGAGTCTCACTTATTGGATCTGGGATCGAGAGAAGAAATCGCGAATGCCAAGCTTGAAATCCTTTCAGGCCTTTCAGAAGACGGGGTATTAATTTACCATGGAGATGAACCTTTACTAAGTGACCGGATTAAAGCTGAATTCCCGAAAGTTCGAGTTCTTTCGTTCGGCCGTTCTGAGAATAATGACATGTTCCCTATATCGATTACTCAGGAAAAGGACAGCACATCATTCACATTAAATAGTCATCCAGATGCAGTGATGACCATCCCTGTACTTGGAAACCACAATGTTCTGAATGCCATGGCATCAATGCTTGCAGCAAAAGAGGCGGGAGTTCCTGAAGCATCCATGCAGTCAGGAATGGACGAAATCCGTTTAACAAACATGAGGATGGAAATGGTCGAAGGAGCAAGGGGAGAAAAAATCATCAATGATGCTTATAATGCCAGCCCTACTTCGATGAAAGCAGCCATAGAGCTAATGGAAGGGATGTCAGGATTCAGGAAGAAAATCCTTGTGCTTGGTGACATGCTGGAATTAGGAGAGCAGGAAGGCGATTATCACCGGAAAATCGGTGAACAGATTTCAGCCGAAAAAATTGATCAAGTATTTACATTCGGTCCATTAGCCGAAAAAATCAGCGAAGGGGCTTTGACTGTTTTTTCAAAAGAAAATGTTTTTGCTTTTCAGGATAAAAGCGAGCTGATAGAGGAGCTTAAAAAGCATACGGACACTAACGATCTAATTTTAGTTAAGGCTTCAAGGGGAATGAAGCTGGAACAAGTGGTATCGGCACTTCAATAAAACATCAAGATAAGCAGCAAAACTACATGAAAGTAAAGATGAAGCTGCCCCTGGCAATGTGTCAGGGGTTTTTTCGCGCAATAAATCAGGTAAACTGATTTTTAAAACGATGTTATTTTGGGCGGTATTCCGGGCAATACTTAAGTAGGAACATTTTTATGGCGGCGGGGTTCAAAATAAGCAGCAAAAATCTTCCGGATAGACATGTTTTACTCACCTGAGGCTACATGTCTAGTATAAATCTGCTGAATTTTCCTGTTTTCCGGGAATTCAGAGTAAATAATCGCTGATGTATGGAATAGAGTATAGTAGAAAGAAACCTGTAATGTAAATTTAATGCAATGTGAAGATATCCTTTATTGCATTAGGGCGCTTAAGGTGGTAACATACAGTATGTGATTGCGTGTCATTGAATCGATGATAGCTGTATGTGTATAATCATCTTTGCAAAAGACACAAATCAATGAAAGAGAGTTTACTGTTCCTTTTGAGAGAATTTCTGTTAAATTTCTTCATTGTTTGTGAAGAATTCTGTACTTTTAGATAAAATAGGCCGCGCGTCTTGAAACCATATAAAAGCTGCCAGTGTGGCGGCTTTAGTTGCTAATAGGAAAGTCCGGCGTGACTGAGAAGTACTTCTTGGCCAGGCTGCCTCACAAGCCGATTGCTATACCGGCAGGGAGTTATTCTTTATAGGATGATGAACTGCCTGTATCCGCAGCGATATACTCTTGTGATTCTTTTCCACTTCCGCACCCCTCAACGCATAAGGGCCTGTTTTTTGTAAGAGCCTGGTTTCTTCCGGGTTTCCATGCAGCTTCGCAAGCTATGACTTCTGCTGAAAGAAGAAAGGTGCAGCAGCCCTCACCTAATAACCGGCTATCTGCCGCGTATTGCTACTTTGACATTTCCGTTTTTTTGAATTTAATTTTGGTTACATGTACTATTAAAAGGGCGATAATTTATATTTGGAGCCGGCGTTTTTGATTTTTCCTGCGCTTGTTTATGTACAATATGTTTTTCTTTTTAATAAATCATCATTGAGTTCATTATTTTTTTATTGTAGTCATTCTTTTAGGCGGTAATGAGAAAACTTTTCTTAAGGGTAAATTAATTATGCACTTATAATGCAGATCGCATTGTGCTGTTATTCAACTGTCGTGGGCAAGAAAGTGATTTGCTTATGATAAATTACATGATAAAAAAGGAGTACGACAATTTTGACTTTGTTTAGTGAATTAGGTTTAGACAGAACATCCATGAAATCGATTGAAAAAATGGGATTTGAAGAAGCGAGCCCGATCCAGGCGCAGACAATTCCTTTGGCTCTTGAAGGAAAAGATCTAATCGGCCAGGCGCAGACTGGTACGGGAAAAACAGCTGCATTTGGTATTCCTCTAATTGAAAAAATAGATATTAAAGATGATCACGTACAGGGAATCGTAATAGCACCAACGCGTGAACTGGCAATCCAGGTATCTGAAGAGCTTTATAAGCTTGGATACGGCAAGCGTGCACGTGTTATGGCTGTATACGGAGGACAGGACATCGACCGTCAAATCCGCGCCCTGAAGAAACACCCGCATATCATTGTTGGGACACCGGGACGCCTGCTTGACCACATCAAACGCAAAAACATCCGCCTTGGCGATGTTCATACAGTGGTACTTGATGAAGCAGATGAAATGCTGAACATGGGATTCATCGAAGATATCGAATCAATCCTTTCAAATGTTCCTGAAGAAAGACAAACACTTCTTTTCTCTGCTACAATGCCTGAACCAATCCGTAAAATTGCGGAAAGATTCATGAATGAGCCGACAATTGTCCGTGTTAAAGCAAAAGAAATGACTGTTTCTAAAATTGAACAATTCTACGTGGAATTAAGAGAAAGCGAAAAGTTCGACACTCTTGCTCGTTTGCTTGATATCCAGACACCTGAGCTTGCAATCGTATTCGGACGCACTAAGCGCCGTGTGGATGAGCTTGCTTCTGCTTTGACAATCCGCGGATACATGGCTGAAGGAATCCATGGTGACTTGAGCCAGGCAAAACGCCTTTCTGTTTTGAAAAAGTTCAAAGAAGGCAGCATTGATGTGCTTGTGGCAACTGATGTAGCAGCCCGCGGACTTGATATCTCAGGCGTTACACATGTATATAACTTCGATATTCCTCAAGATCCTGAGAGCTATGTCCACCGTATTGGGCGTACAGGAAGAGCTGGAAAACACGGAGTTGCCATCACTTTTGTAACACCAAGAGAAAGAGGGCAGCTTCATGCTGTTGAACATACGACAAAGAAACGCATGGAGAAAATGAAAACTCCTACGCTGACAGAAGCATTAGAAGGACAGCAAAAAGCTGTTACTGAAAAAATCGTCAATACAGTGGAAAATGAAGATTTATCCCTGTACTTGAGCCAGGCAGAAGAGTTGCTTCAGAAGCATAGTGCAGTAGATTTGGTTGCTGCTGTGCTTAAGTCCATGACAAAAGAACCGGACAGCACTCCAGTTAAACTTACTGAAGAAGCGCCAATGCCGATGAAACGCGACCGCAGCCGTTTCGGCAACAGCAACAACAGACAGCGCAACGGAAGAGGAACATCCGGCAAAAAAGAATACAGCAACAAGAGAACAAATAACCGCAAGCCAAGCGGCAGCTCTAATGGAAACCGCAGCACAGGGCAAAAAAGGGAACAGTTCAATAAATAAGCTCCGTTAGCTTATTTATTTCAGGCCGCCAGCCTGACTGGTACAGCTTGAGCTGATGGAAGCATCACTTATGAACAAACTAAGGATCACTCATCAAGGACGACTCAGCAGAGATGTATATGGATTGATAATCTGTATGCATCTTATGAGCCTGTCTTACTGGGGATCCTTTTTTTATTGAAGTAATATGTAAATGGAAACACTTAACGCGGTTTTAAAGCTATGCGACAGGATTGAATGAACTGGGTTTTTTTATCATCCAAGGCGTTTACGCTCTTTTAAAAAAAGGGCTGCCAATAGAAAACCGCCGGCAAGTCCGCCTAAATGACCGATGCCATTTACTTCAGGCTGAATGAATGAAGCGATGACAGATACGATTATGAACGTGTAAAATATGGATGGCTGCCGCATGGGGATAATATCTCTTCTTGCAAGTGCTGAATAAAGGTAAAATCCTAAAATGCCAAAAATGGCGCCGCTTGCACCAGTGTGTGTATAGGTGAGCGGCCTGCATAAAAAAGTGGCCATGTTGGACATTATTCCTGATAACAGGAATAATAGCGTGAACTTTAAGCTGCCGAGAGTGCGCTCTGCCTTTGGTCCGAGGAGGGCGAGGGAAAAGCTGTTGAAAAGCAAGTGCCCCAAAGAAGTGTGAAGGAATATCGGGGTCAGCAGTCTCCACAGCTGCCCATTTCTAATGAAAAGATTGACGCCAGCCAGCTTTTGAAAAATAAGCAATCCAGGCATTGCTGGTATCAGAATAACAATAAACACTAGTCCTATCAGAGTGAGTATGCCGGTGACAGCAGGGCTGATTCCGGAAGGCTGCAGATTAAGAGCTGTTTTTTTATACAATTCAATCATTCCTTTAAAATAAATGTTTGTTTGAAATTTATATGCCAGGCATGCCCTGGGTAGAAGGGAGCGGAAACAGAATGATAAAAGGAATTGGAATGGATATCATTGAAATATCAAGGATCGCAAAGCTTGCTGAAGCGCATCCGAAGTTTCCAGAACGGATTTTGGCGGGCGGCGAATTAAAAAGGTTTTCTGAATTAAAGGATAAAAGGAAAATGGAGTTTCTTGCCGGCCGGTTTTCTGCAAAAGAAGCATTTTCAAAGGCTTATGGTACTGGCATCGGAAAAGAACTCTCATTTTTGGATATGGAAATTTCTTATGATTCAAAGGGAAAGCCCATCTTCATAGCTCCTATATCCACGGGTGTGCATCTTTCAATTACACATAGCTCAGAATATGCAGCGGCCCAGGTTGTTATTGAAGAATCAGAATAGGGAATCCCGGTGAAAAAGCATGGGGTAATAAATGGCCAGGCCCCTTCATATACTTTTATTGCTATAGGGAGACAAGGCCCGGTATAAGGTACATTGCAGGAAAAGCGCTCTCGAAAAATGTGAATGCCTTCCGGAAAGAAGACATTCAAAACTGTGAAGACCCCAATCATCCTGCCGAGAAAAACGTTGCCTCAATGTCTGGATCCTGCCTTTTCCTCTCCCTTTTTAAGTTCAATAAAAAAAGGGGTTGAAAAGATGAAGAAAGTGCTTGTGCTTTTCACTGGGCTATTGCTCGTGTTTGCTCTTTCTGGCTGCGGTCAAAAATCGCAGGAAGACGTGGTAAGTGCCTTGAACGAGAAGCTTACTGACATGAAGGGGTATAAAGCGAATGCAAAAATGACGCTTGAAATGGGAACAGAGCCACAGGTTTACAATGTTGTTATCTGGCATAAAGATCCTTCTTTTTACAGAGTGAATCTGAAAAACAGCCAAAAGGAACAGAGCCAGATGATTCTGCGCAACAATGAAGGAGTGTATGTCCTGACTCCTGCTTTGAACAAAAGCTTTAAATTTCAGAGCGAGTGGCCGGAAAACAGCAGCCAGGCATATCTTTATGAGTCATTGGTGAAGGATATTATTGAGGATAAAAATGCTTCCTTCAAAACGGTAGATAATCATTATATTTTTGAGACGAAAACGCGTTATCAGAATAACAAAATGCTTCCTTATCAGGAAATCACCCTAAATAAAAAAGACCTGTCTCCGGTACAGGTAAAGGTCATGGATCCGGACCATAAGACCCTGGTCACTGTGAAGTTTTCAAATGTAAAGTTTGGAACCACCTTTGATAAAGACGCTTTTGATATGAAGAAAAATATGACAAGCGCCCAATTGGAGGTTCCTGTAATGGGCAATGTCGGGGACGGCAGTTTTTCTGTCAAATATCCGGCGGATCTATCTGGATCCAGTTTGATAGAAGAAAAGAAAATTGATGCAGAAAATGGGAAACGGGTTGTTTTAACATACGAAGGCAATAAGAACTTTACGCTGGTGCAGGAGAAAGCAGAAGTGATGGAAACGACCATTGTTCCGACTGATATGAATGGAGAGCCTGTTGATCTGGGCTATACAGTTGGAGCAATGTCTGCACACTCACTTGCCTGGACGCATGATGGAGTGGATTATACGCTTGTTTCTGAAGACCTCTCTAAACAAGAAATGGTCACAATCGCAGAATCTGTTGGCGGAGATTCTGTTAAGTAATTTAAAAGCCTATACATGCAAATGATCTAGCGGGAATTTTGCCGTCTGGAAATTCGCAAAACTAATTTCTCCCGGCCCTTGTGCAGCGGAAAGGTATTTTTCTGTTCCCTGCTTTCCAAGTGCCGGTTTTTTAGATTTAATGATGCCTCACCGACTCATTTTCTGCATGTCCAATCCGCTCAAATTGGAGGACCCTTCTTTAAATCCCCGGTAATATTGCTATAATAAAGGAATCCTGAATAAATGTCATAAACTTTGGCTGAATGACACGGTTGTTTCTGTCAGACACTAACAACGATTACTATGAAAAAAGAAAATACGGGATGCAATATAAAGAAGGAAGGTTTGCAGGTTTGGAGACGCTAAAATTCCACAGAGATACGTGGGCAGAGATTAATTTGGATCATATCTATGACAATGTTGCTTCGATGAAAAAAAGGCTGCCGGAAAATGTGAAAATTTTCGCAGTTGTCAAGGCTAATGGATATGGACATGGAGATGTGCAAACGGCAAAAACAGCTTTGGAAGCCGGTGCTGATTTTCTGGCAGTAGCTTTTATAGATGAAGCTCTGTCTTTAAGACAAAAGGGAATTTCCGCTCCTATTCTTGTGCTTGGGGCGGCAAGACCTGAAAGTGCCGGTATTGCGGCCGAGAACCATATTACCTTAACGGTGTTTCAGGAAACCTGGATCAGAGAAGCCGGCCAGTATATTCCTTACGGCCAGACTCTTAAGCTCCATTTAAAATGTGACAGCGGAATGGGGCGCATCGGCATTAAAACAAAAGACGAATTGGAAAAAGTAGAAAAGAGTCTGGAGGAAGATCCAAGGTTTTATCTGGAGGGGATTTATACCCATTTCGCCACCGCTGATGAAATCAGCAAGTCATATTACCAGAAGCAGCTGAATATATTTAATGAGATGCTGTCTTGGCTGAAAAAGAAGCCTGAACTTATTCATGCCTCAAATAGCGCAGCATCCCTTCGCTTCTCTGATTCTGTCTATAATGCAGTGAGGATGGGTATATCCATGTACGGGTTAAGTCCTTCCCCGGAAATGAAGGAGCTATTGCCGTTCCCGCTGAAGCCCGCTCTCTCTCTTAAAACGAAAGTTGTGCATGTGAAAAAATTGCAAAAGGGAGAAAGTGTCAGCTACGGAGCAACTTATACAGCGAAAGAAGATGGTGAATGGATCGCTACGCTTCCAATCGGGTATGCAGATGGCTGGATCCGCAGGCTGCAGGGCCTGAAGGTGAATGTATCAGGAGAAATGGCGCCAATTGTAGGGAGAATCTGCATGGACCAATGCATGGTGAAGCTGTCCCGGCAAGTCCCGCTGGGTACTGAGGTTATATTGATTGGGGAAAGCAAAGGGCTAAGCATATCTGCTGATGACATTGCAAAACGTCTGGAAACGATTAATTATGAAGTTACATGTATGCTGGGAGCGCGCATTCCGAGGGTTTATATCAGAAATGGAAAGGCTGCGGAGGTTTCCAATACTCTTTGGAAATGACTGGGGTCTAGGGTGAGGTTTCCTTGAAAAAAGAAACAGGTTATATCACATCTTGTATGATTTGATTTTTATATTATGAAATTGTTTTAATATGAATAGAACACATCCTTTTTTGCTGATAATAGTACAGAGTTTGGAATATACTCTTTGCAGAAGGCCGTTTTAATGGTAATATGAAAAAGGATATATATATTAAAGGTGTGTAGTGATGGTGGAGGTGTATGTTTGTGTCTGAATCCAGCGCAACAAGAGAAATTTTAATCCGATTACCTCAAAATTTTTTATCCGAATTAGATGGGTATGTTAGTGAAGAAAATGTGAATCGCAGCGAATTTATTTATCGTGCGACAAAAATGTATCTTCGCGAACGAAAAAAGAGAGAATTTCGCGAATCAATGAAACGTGGCTATATTGAAATGGCGGCCATTAATTTGACAATTGCTTCTGAAGCATTCCTGGCAGAATATGAGGCTGGACATTGCGTTGAACGATTAGCTAGCGGAGGCTGAGCCGTTGATTGTTGTTAAGCGTGGTGACGTATACTTCGCAGACCTGTCTCCGGTCGTGGGCTCTGAACAAGGCGGAACACGCCCGGTATTGATTCTACAGAATGATATCGGTAATCGCTTTAGTCCCACTGTAATCGTGGCAGCAATTACAGCGCAGATCCAAAAGGCCAAACTGCCTACACATGTTGAAATCAATGCAAAGAAATATGGCTTTGAACGTGATTCTGTTATTCTTTTAGAACAAATCCGAACCATTGATAAGCAGCGCCTGACAGATAAAATTACGCATCTCGATGAACCGATGATGCAGAAAGTCAATGATGCACTGCAGATCAGCCTGGGTCTGGTTGATTTTTAAAAGAAAGTCTGGGAAAGTCTGGATATGAACAAAATAATCCTTTAGGCCTTTATTATATTTTTATCATGGTCCGTAATGCGGGCGAACAAACGGTTCCAGAATACTGGAGCCGTTTTTGCAATTTTGATGGTCTCTGCCAAGGGCGCTCAAGATTGTACCTGCGGATGGAGCAGTTTTTCCTGGTATCCAAAGGACAGGCCTTCTTGCTTTATGGTGTTCCGATACCGTCTTTTTCCTATTTTTTCTCTTGTTCTGCATTTTTTGCAGGGAATACACTATCATTTGACGAATGAAAGGACAACGCTATATAGTGAAAATGTAGGAAAGAAGATTATTTGAAGATCAAAGAGGTTATTTTCTAAGAAATGACCCTGTAAATAAAAGAAGGATTCAAAGATTTGCAGTCATTCACAACTTTGCCTAAAAATCCTTGCCGTTTTAGCAGGGGCGTGCCGGAGTTATATCATTTTTGGCGATTGTGATAGAATGGGAGGAAAATATGAATCAGCTGGTTTACGATTTTATTACGAAAAATCACGATCATATCCTGTCTGAATGGATGGAAATGATGAAGCGGAATGCAGACGGCAGGCTGCTGAAAATTGTTTCTGATAACATGTTCAGCCAAACAAGCAGTGAATTTATAGATGTGATTATTACCAATACAGAAAATAACAACGAAGAATTTTCAGCAAAGCTGAATGACTTTGCAGAAAAGGTGGTCCGCCTGGGGTGGCCTTTGACATTCGTGAATGATGGATTGCATAAATTCACCAGAATCGTGCTTACTGGCCTTCTAAATCAGGGGCAAGTGCCCCCTGACGAAATATCATCTATCATTAAGGAACTTGACGAGTGGTCAGCCCCTTTAAATAATGAGATAGTAGATATGTATACCCAAACATGGGAAAGAACGGTTTCCCTCCAGAGGATAGCGCTTCAGGAGCTTTCTGCGCCGCTGATTCCTGTACTTGAAGGAATCACTGTCATGCCGCTTATCGGCACCATAGATACGGAAAGAGCGAAACAGATTATGGAGAATCTGCTTGTCGGGGCAGTGAAGCATCGTTCCGAAGTAGTCTTGATTGATATCACAGGAGTCCCTGTAGTGGATACCATGGTAGCGCATCATATCATTCAGGCTGCCGAAGCTGTCCGGCTGGTAGGAGCTAAGTGCATGCTCTGCGGAATCCGGCCTGAAATTGCCCAGACCATTGTCAACCTGGGCATTAACCTAAATGAAGTGGTAACTAAAAACACCCTGAAAAAAGGGATTGAAGCTGCACTGGAACTTACAAGCCGCAAGATTGTGGATGTGGAGGAAGAATCATGAGGATTCCGATATTAAAATTGTATGATTGCCTTTTGGTCTCTATTCAATGGGAGCTGGATGACGCGACTGCGCTGCAATTCCAGGAGGATTTGCTTCATAAGATCCATGAAACAAGCGCAAATGGCGTTGTTATTGATATTACCTCCATTGATTTCATTGATTCTTTTATTGCCAAGGTTTTAGGCGATGTTTTCAGCATGTCTAAGCTGATGGGAGCAAAAGTTGTAATTACCGGGATCCAGCCGGCTGTTGCGATTACTTTAATTGAACTAGGCATTACTCTAGATGATGTCCTTACAGCTCTAGATTTAGAGAAAGGCCTGGAGAAATTACAACAGGAACTGGGGGATTAAATGTATGGAGTTCCAATCCTGCGTGAAAATTATCAATGAATGGGACATCGTAGCGGCTCGCCAGCTTGGGCGAAATGTTGCCAAAGAGCTGGGATTTGGTACGGTTGACCAGGCTAGAATCACTACAGCAATAAGTGAACTCGCCAGGAACATATATTTATATGCCGGACAAGGCAGTGTATGTATAGAAAAGATTTTTGACAGCGGGAAATCAGGCCTCAAAATCATCGCAGCGGATGAAGGTCCTGGAATACAGGACATTCGAAAGGTGATGGAGGATGGCTTTACGACCTCCGGGGGACTTGGAGCAGGCCTTCCGGGTGTTAAACGCCTGATGGATGAGTTTGACATCGATTCCGTTCCCGGAAAGGGCACGGAAATCCGTGCAACCAAATGGCTCCGCTAAGGGGGGGGAACTATGAACTTTAGAGAGAACATGGAAGAAAAGTACCGTGAAGCTCTCTCTACCTATTTGCAAGACCAAACGGAACAAGCGTTGTATCAAGGGCAGAAGATCAGCAGAAAAACAATTGAATCTAAGATATCCCCAGAAGAAATCATCAGTCTGCACAAAAGCATTCTTCTGGAAATTTGTCCTGATACACCCGAAAAGGTCCTTAACTCAATGGACTTCTTGCTTGAGGTTATGATGGGATATGGAATTGCATACAGAGAGCATCAGAGTTTGCGGCATCAGCAGCAGGAACTGAAATCAGAAATTGAAATTGCGGCCAATGTCCAGCATACATTGCTTGAAACAAGCATACCGGTTATTGACGGACTAGAAATTGGCGCAATCAGCGTTCCTGCGAGGCAGATGAGCGGTGATTACTATCATTTTGTCCAGGATGAAAATGAGTGCATTGGTGTTGCGATTGCCGATGTAATCGGAAAAGGCATACCTGCTGCACTTTGCATGTCCATGATCAAATATGCAATGGATAGCCTTCCTGAGCACCGGCATGCTCCGAGCAGCGTGCTGGAAAGCTTGAACCGGGTAGTGGAGCACAACGTAGATCCCAGCATGTTTATCACGATGTTTTATGGGCTATACAATCCTAGGAAGCATGTATTTTCTTATGCTGCAGCAGGGCATGAACCGGGATTTTATTATAATGCAGAAACGAAAGAATTCTCGGATCTCACAGCAAAAGGACTCCTTTTGGGCGTGGAGAAGAAAACAAGCTACCGCCAATATGAGAAAAATGTCGAGCCTGGCGATTTGATTGTGCTGCTGTCAGATGGCGTAACAGAGTGCCGCACGAGCGAGGGATTCATTGAAAGAGAAACCCTTGTTGAATATATACAAAAAAATATACATTTAAAAGCACAGGATATAGTAAATAATATATACAGACAGCTAGAACGAATGCAGAATTTCCAGCTGCGTGACGATTTCACTTTAATTGTAATGAAAAGAGAGGTTTAACTCTCCTGAAACAGGGTATTTATATATGGCGATAGCATGTAATTAAGGATTGAAGAGGTGGGTTAAATTAGATGAATATAAATATTGACGTTCAAGACAACAATTCGCAGGTTGAAGTGCAAGTTAAAGGCGAAATTGATGCTTATACTGCTCCGAAGCTTAGAGAATCCTTATTTCCTCTTTCTGAGCAGAATCAAATATCATTGGTAATAGATCTTAGCGAAGTATCCTATATGGATAGTACAGGTCTTGGGGTATTTGTAGGATTATTTAAAAGCGTAAAAGCCCACGACGGAAATTTCAGGCTTATTGGCTTATCTGAACGTTTGCGCCGTCTTTTCGACATAACAGGCCTTGCAGACATTATTGATATAAAAAGTAGTGCAGAGGGTGGGTTAGAATGAGTCAGACATACGAATACATCGAAATGAAGATACCTGCAAAACCGGATTTCATTGGAGTCATTCGTTTGACGCTTTCTGGAATTGCCAGCCGGATGGGATTCTCCTATGACGAAATTGAAGATTTGAAAATAGCCACCAGTGAGGCATGTACCAACGCTGTGCAGCATGCATATAAGGAAATGGATAAAGGCGAAGTAATTATTGGGTTTGGCCTTTATGAAGACCGCCTTGAAGTTATGGTTTCCGATAATGGAAAGAGCTGCAATTTCGATGAAGTGCGCCAAGGCATCGGACCATATGAAAAAGGAAATAACGTAGAATTCCTGAGAGAAGGAGGCCTTGGTCTTTATCTCATTGAAACCCTGATGGACGAGGTGAAAATTCACCAGCATGAAGGGGTTACAGTCTTTATGACTAAGTTTCTAGAAGGAGAGCAGGTGGAGATGGATGCAAAAACACTCTCAACCTAATCCGGCGGTAAAGGAAAAAGTAAATGAATGGATCAGAGCTTATCAGCTTAACCAGGATGATGAGGCCCAGAATCAGCTGGTGCTGCATTATCAAGGCCTGGTTGAAACCATTGCACGAAAGTATTCCAAGGGAAAGTCTTTTCAGGAAGATATTTCTCAGGTAGGGATGATTGGGCTGCTTGGTGCAATCCGGAGGTATGATGAGTCATTTGGCAAAAGCTTTGAGGCATTTGCGGTTCCTACAATTATTGGTGAAATTAAAAGATTTCTGCGGGATAAAACCTGGAGTGTCCATGTTCCAAGAAGAATTAAAGAGCTTGGTCCGAAGATAAGGGTCACCGTTGAAGAACTGACTACAGAGCTTCATCGTTCCCCGAGAATCGAGGAAATTGCCCTTCATCTGGATGTCCCTGAAGAAGAGATACTGGAAGCGATGGAGATGGGCAAGAGCTATCAGGCATTGTCTGTGGATCATTCGATTGAGGCGGACTCTGACGGCGGAACTGTTACCCTGCTTGATATCTTTGGAAATGTTGATGAAGGATTTGAAAAGGTCAATCAGCGTATGGTGCTTGAAAAGGTACTTCATGTGCTGAGTGAAAGAGAAAAGAAAATCATCCAGTACACCTATTTGGAGAATTTAAGCCAAAAAGAAGCTGGAGAAAAGCTTGGAATTTCTCAAATGCATGTTTCCCGTCTGCAGAGAAGAGCAATTAAAAAACTGCAGGAAGCTATAAATGCGGAAAGCAACACGGAGTTTGTCCAATGATTAAAGAAGTGCTGCGCGAAACGGAAATCGAAGTGCTCGCCTCTCAGTCCTCTAAGGATGATATGCCATATTGCGGAGATGATTATTTTATCTGCCAAACAAAGGAGTACTTCCTTTGTGTTCTGGCAGATGGCTTAGGCAGCGGCAAGTTTGCATATGAGTCTTCCCATGCAGTTATTGAAGAAGTAAAGAAGAACCACAGCAAAGGGGTAGAAACCCTAATGGCGAATTGCAACAGTTCCCTGGTAAACAAAAGGGGAGCTGTCGTTTCTATTCTGAAGATTTATTATGACACGAAAGAATTTGTTTATAGCTCTGTTGGCAATATTCGTTTCTTTCTATATAATCCTCAGTCAGACAAACTTGTTTATCCTCTTCCTGTTACAGGCTATTTATCAGGAAGAAAACAAAAGTATCATACACAAAGATATAAATATGAGCCACATGCCAAGTTTCTTCTTCATTCCGATGGTTTGCAGCTTCAAGGAGCTAAATCCATTTTGAAGAGGCATTATTCTCTTGAACAAAACGCACATCACATTCTGCAGAATAATACAATGGAATCTGATGATACTACATTTATCCTGGGAAGCTTACTTTCATGATTTTAGTGAAGGTAAGCTTTTTGTTTTTTTATTTGGCGGTTTTCGTAAACTAGTGTTATGGAACGGGTTGATTTCCGGTGTAGGATGCTCCCTTCCCGCTAATCTAAGCAGAAGTCTCTCTTCAATCAACCTCACTTATGGAAATCGCATTTTACAGGACTCAATAAAAATCTATAATTTTTAAGAAAAAATCCTTTTATTTTTTTACTTTTAAAGATTGATATGGATTTCGGCACAATAGTGATCGGAACGTTAATCATCACAGGAGAGCAGTGTGTCTTCCTGTTGAAAAACCATATTGATTGATGCCATACATATTAGCAACATAGATTTACATTTGATATGCTGTAAGGGAAACTTCAGTATGCAGGGCCAAACATGCCCGTTCATGCGGATAAAGAAGAAAAGATAAACGATGCTTGGAGGAAATGCTCTTGATAAGTGAAATTACTGCCCAAAAAGCTTTGATCGCACAAATTGCGAAAGAATTAACCTTGAAAGCACATCAGGTCCAAAATGTTATTGCGATGCTTCAAGACGGAAATACAGTGCCTTTTATTGCACGATATAGAAAAGAAATGACAGGTTCTCTTGATGAGGTGCAAATCCGTTCAATTATGGAACGTTCTAATTATCTGGAGGCGCTTGGCCAGAGAAAGGGTGAGGTAATCCGGATAATTGAGGAACAGGGAAAATTAACAGATGAGTTAAAGAAGCGAATTGAGGCTTCTGAGAAGCTTCAGGAAGTAGAGGATTTATACCGTCCATATAAGCAGAAAAGAAGGACAAAAGCAACTGCAGCAAAGGAAAACGGGCTAGAGCCGCTTGCTGTCTGGCTGATGGAATTCCCGCAGGGCGAGGATGTTCACGAAAAAGCGGCGCAATTCCTTACGGATGAAAACGGCCTGACTGCGCCTGAAGAAGCAATCAACGGGGCCAAAGACATTATTGCAGAGCAGATATCGGATGATGCATCTCTAAGGAAATGGATTAGAGAAGAGACCTTTAAAAAAGGCAGATTGATTTCGGCTGTTAAAAACAATGGCGAGGATGAGAAAAAAGTTTTTGAAATGTACTATGAGTATGAAGAACCTGTACAAAAAATTGTGCCTCATCGAATATTGGCATTGAACAGGGGAGAAAAGGAAGATGTCTTGAAGATATCCATTCACCCTGATGGAGAGGCCATCCTTCGTTATATGGAAAAAAGAATTATAAAATCCAGCCATTCCACAGCGGCCGGTTTTGTCAGAGAAGCTTTAGAAGACAGCTTCAAACGGCTGATATTTCCTTCAATTGAAAGGGAAATTAGAAAAGAGCTAACGGAAAAAGCAGAGAACCAAGCCATTCATATCTTCTCGGAAAATCTCCGGAACCTGCTACTGCAGCCTCCGCTTAAAGGAAAGACAGTTCTTGCTGTAGATCCTGCTTTTCGGACGGGCTGCAAAATGGCGGTTATCAACGAGACAGGTAAAGTAATGGATATCAGCGTGATTTATCCCCATCCTCCAGCAGCTAAAAAAGAAGCGGCAAAGGAAAAGATTAAAGAACTGCTAAAAGCATTCAGCGTAGAAATAGTAGCCATCGGAAATGGCACTGCATCAAGAGAAACAGAGCAGTTAATCGCGGAAATATTAAAGGAATCAGGAAATGGCATTGCGTATATCATTGTAAATGAAGCCGGAGCAAGCGTTTATTCTGCTTCTGACATAGCGCGTGAGGAGTTTCCGGATCTGCAGGTAGAAGAAAGAAGTGCAGTTTCCATCGGCAGAAGACTTCAGGATCCTTTAGCTGAGCTTGTAAAAATTGATCCTAAATCAGTGGGGGTCGGACAGTATCAGCATGATGTTTCGCAGAAAAAACTTTCTGACTCGCTATCATTTGTAGTAGAAACAGCGGTTAACCAGGTAGGCGTCAATGTTAATACAGCATCTTCCTCCCTATTGCAATATGTAGCAGGGCTTTCCAAAGCAGTCGCACAAAACATTGTAAAGAAACGCGACGAAGAAGGGCGCTTTACAAGCCGTAAAGAGCTAAAGAATATTCCGAGGCTCGGAGCCAAGACGTATGAGCAGTGCATCGGGTTTTTAAGAATAATAAATGGAGATGAACCGCTTGATCAAACATCCATTCATCCGGAAAATTACCAGGCAGTGAATCAATTGCTTCATAAGGTTGGTTATAGTTCTGGTGATCTGGGGAATGAGGACCTCAACAAAGTGCTTGTCACTCTTAATATTAAAGAGGTATCAGAGGAACTTGGAATCGGGGAGATTACCTTAAAGGACATTATAGATGCACTAATGAAACCGGGAAGAGATCCTCGGGATGATTTGCCAAAGCCGCTGCTCAAGCAGGATGTGCTTAAGATGGAAGATTTGCAAACCGGTATGGAGCTTCAAGGAACAGTGCGCAATGTAGTAGATTTTGGCGCGTTCGTAGACATTGGCGTTAAACAGGATGGACTCGTGCACATTTCCAAGCTAAGCAGCCGTTTCGTCAAGCATCCATTAGACGTGGTATCGGTAGGGGATGTAGTCACTGTTTGGGTGGATCATGTTGATGCGCAAAAACAAAGAGTTGCCCTGACAATGCTCAGTCCCGATAAGAGTTAAAAACAGGTCTGCCTTCCTTCCGTTATATTTGGGAGGGAGGTTTTTTTATTGTACTCAGGAACGATAGCTTTCTTTATTTGTATAAAAAAACCAGCATTGATTCAGAATCTTAATTTGCTGATAATCTTTTTCATAAAATGCTCTCCGCATTTGGTTTTGAAACCATTTAGGCATGAGTACACCCCTTTAAATAATTCATTTAGGCTTCAGGAAAAGAAGTCCTTACAAGAGTGTATGTTATAATGGGTTGTCACGATACAAGAAGAAAGGAAGAGTGCGTTGGATAATCGTGAGCTTCAAATGCTCGTGGAGGAAATCTCCGAAAAAGACTTCAATAAACCTTTTTCGCATAATGCTATTTTTAATCACCGTCTTAAAACTACTGGCGGCAGATACTTGCTGTTATCACATAATATAGAGATTAATAAAAAGTATTTTGAAGAAAGAGGCATGGAGGAATTAATCGGGATTATCAAGCATGAATTATGCCACTACCATCTTCATCTTGAGAAAAAAGGATATAAGCACCGCGACCGGGATTTCAGGGAGTTATTAAATAAAGTAGGTGCACCGAGATTCTGCAAACCTTTAGAAGAAGAAGCAAAAAAGGCAGCGAAGCCAAAAAAGATCTTAAAATATGAATGCCTGGAATGCAGGCAGATTTATATACGCAGAAGACGGGTGGATACAGCCAGATATGTGTGCGGCAAATGTAAAGGGAGACTGGTGTTTTTAGAGTGAAAACAGCGGGGAAAGCGTAAGAATGTCCTGCCGATTAAAGTGAATATAAAAAAATTAAAAATAGTGTTGACTTCGTGAGTAATCGTCTATATAATCTAAAGAGTCGACAAAACAACAACACGTTGATGCGGCACTTAAAACCTTATTATTCCGCAGTAGCTCAGTGGTAGAGCATTCGGCTGTTAACCGAACGGTCGTAGGTTCGAGTCCTACCTGCGGAGCCATTTTTTGGGGAAGTACTCAAGAGGCTGAAGAGGCGCCCCTGCTAAGGGTGTAGGTCGCGTAAGCGGCGCGAGGGTTCAAATCCCTCCTTCTCCGCCAGCCGGACTTATTTACATAAAAGGCCCATTGGTCAAGCGGTTAAGACACCGCCCTTTCACGGCGGTAACACGGGTTCGAATCCCGTATGGGTCATTAAGACGAAGGTCTTCTAATATTATCATTCATGGTCCCGTGGTGTAGCGGTTAACATGCCTGCCTGTCACGCAGGAGATCGCGGGTTCGATTCCCGTCGGGACCGCCATTTTTATTTTTAAAAAAAGTATTGCATAATATAGTGAGTGTGTGTTATAATATTATCCTGTGCTTCTGATTTTTATTGGGCTATAGCCAAGCGGTAAGGCAACGGACTTTGACTCCGTCATGCGTTGGTTCGAATCCAGCTAGCCCAGCCATTTTTTTCGAGCCATTAGCTCAGTTGGTAGAGCATCTGACTTTTAATCAGAGGGTCGAAGGTTCGAATCCTTCATGGCTCACCATTTATATGAATATGCGGGTGTGGCGGAATTGGCAGACGCACCAGACTTAGGATCTGGCGCCGCAAGGCGTGGGGGTTCAAGTCCCTTCACCCGCACCATATTCATCTTGACACATTTGTCAAATCTGTTTTATTTATTCTTGCTGCTTTGCGGTCGTGGCGGAATGGCAGACGCGCTAGGTTGAGGGCCTAGTGGGGGCAACCCCGTGGAGGTTCAAGTCCTCTCGGCCGCACCAAATTTATTATAGAACATTTTAAAAATGCGCCCGTAGCTCAATTGGATAGAGCGTCTGACTACGGATCAGAAGGTTATGGGTTCGACTCCTTTCGGGCGCGCCATATTGCGGGAAGTAGCTCAGCTTGGTAGAGCACTTGGTTTGGGACCAAGGGGTCGCAGGTTCGAATCCTGTCTTCCCGACCATTTCCTCAATGAATTTAATATGCGGGTGTAGTTTAATGGTAAAACCTCAGCCTTCCAAGCTGATGTCGTGAGTTCGATTCTCATCACCCGCTCCAATTATTGCTCTTTGAAAACTGAA
>NZ_MLYQ01000046.1:0-26223 GCF_001866725.1 Bacillus sp. MUM 13 | reverse complement strand
TCTTTAAATTTTTTATATCTTACTTTTAGTTTATTTTTTAATCTGCAGTAAAATTGATTTTAAAAGAGAACCCTGGAATTCCTCTCTCCTTATAAAAGGAAAGTTATGATATTTAGCAAGTTAAGGATATGAAAGAATCCAATATATTCTATCGAGGTATAAATTAAAATATATATATTATAAAAAAAGCCTATCCCTCAATAAGGAAATCGGCATTTTCTTTTGGAAATTCAGTATGTAAATAGTGTTCTTCAGCTTTCCAGTATCTATTTTTAAATTTTTCGATTTTTTTTTGAGTTTCCGCATTTTCCCGAAGAAACCTTTTTTCTCTAGAACATTCCAGAAACACGAGAAAATCAAAGTGGTTTTTCCATTCTTCTCTTTGCAGGAATACACCTTCTATTATGATTACACATCTCTCAGGGAGATAAATATCGCGAAATTCACATGTATCCCTTTCATTATCATAAAACGGAAGACTTAGCATCTGTGCGGATTTTAGTTTTTTGAAAAAATGGTGTGACAGCCATTTTACATCCCACTGCAGGCTGTAATATTCGTACCACTCTTCTTCTCCTGTGTTATACCGCTTATTTCTTTCCACAATATGATCGTCAATATGAAAAATAACATATGGAATATTGTTCTTTTTTAAATAATGGCTTAAGTGATTCACAAGCGTTGTTTTGCCAGATCGGCTTAAGCCATCAATTCCAGCGATATAACGATTTCCAGTATGATTTTCCTTTATCTGCTTTAAAAGAATATTGATATCATTTTCCATCTATCTTTCTTCCCCTTTGTTCATTAATTGGTTACTTTGTACAATCAAATTTTATAGATTGGGATAGATAAACTACCCTTCTAAGATCCTTTAATAATCACAGAGCAAATTGCATGACAGTGAAAAGACGGTTGGCATTGTAGATGGCCTTACCTACGAGTTCGAGCTAAAAAGATCCGCTCTTTAATTACGCTGCTGGTTCTTCAACTAGAGATTGACTAGGAAATTTACCGATTAATATGTCCTTGGATCACAAACTGCCAGCAGCTAGTTTCACCTGAGAGCTTTTTGCAGGTTTAGAGGGGTTCCCCTCGGGTCGCGAGTTCTGAATATCTAACAACACCCATCCTCCGATCCATTTATCAGTATAAAAATTTTACAGAACTATAATTAATCCTGCTGCTTGATTTTTTTTAGTATATGATTTATATTAATTGAGCCATCAATAATTGATGGCTCAATTAATATGAAGGAGGCATACCTTGGCCGATTCATGTTCTGAAAAAGGTCTTATTCTATATGCTTTGCATGAGCTGCACAAACAGGTTAGCCCAAAGTTCGAAAAGTGCACCGGCATAAGCCAGTCACGCCTGGATTTATTGCATGAGCTTTGCCAGGCTGACGAAATCAGTCAAACTGCTCTTCAAAAAGAGGTCAACATCGACAGTGCCGCTGTTACCAGGCATCTAAAACAGCTTGAAACTGCAGGCATGGTATCAAGGCGAAGAAACCCGGATGATAATAGGATCACATTGGTTAAGCTTACAGATCATGGGCGCAATGAAATCATTTCCATGCGTGATGAAAAAGCATTTTTTGTAGCTCAAATGCTTGATGGCTTTTCAAATGATGAATGCAATCAGCTTTTAGATATGCTTAACAGAATGAAAAGCAATATAAAACACATCCGGGCTTAATTCATATCACTTTCATTTAAGGAGAAACATCAATGACAAACACAACTTATATCAACGACTTTAAAGAAATCATTACAGGACGCCGTTCCATCAGAAGCTACGATCCTTCGGTAAAAATCAGCAAAGAAGAAATGGAAGAAATCCTTACGGAAGCGACTCTTGCACCTTCCTCTGTGAATATGCAGCCATGGCGTTTCCTCGTCATCGAAAGTGAAGAAGCAAAAGCGACATTAGCGCCGCTTGCCCGCTTCAACCAGCCACAGGTTGAAACATCTTCGGCGATGATCGCAGTATTCGGTGATCTTAATAACTTTGATTACGGCGAAGAAATATACAGCAAAGCAGTCGAAATGGGCTTTATGCCGCAGGATGTTAAAGAAAATATGATGAATAGCCTTACAGCGCATTTTTCCTCTCTTGCTCCAGAAGCTAATAAAGAGACTGTCTTAATTGACGGCGGTTTAGTGTCCATGCAGCTCATGCTTGCTGCCCGCGCACATGGATATGATACTTGTCCGATTGGCGGATATGAAAAAGATAAAATTGCCGAAGCTTTTGGATTAGACAAAGACCGCTTTGTGCCAGTAATGCTGATTTCAATCGGCAAAGCAGCTGGAACAGGCTATCAGTCCGTACGTCTTCCGCTTGAAAAAGTTGCACAATGGAAATAACAGAAAGCACCTTTGAACAAAGCGGGCAAATGCCGCTCAGGTAATATAGATGAAAAATTGAAAAGTGCCCAACTCTAACTAATGTGCTGCAGTTCTTTCTATAGTGCTGTAAGCGACACTGAAAGGAATGTTAATATGTTAATCATTCATGCAGGATTTACTATAGACTCAGCAAAACACGAGGAATTCTTAAAAGAAATCTCACCGCTCATCGATGCTTCAAGAGCCGAGGAAGGAAACATTTCTTACGACTTATACAAGCACACAGAAAAAGAAAATGTATATACAATGGTAGAGGTATGGCAGGATCCCCAAGCTGTTGAAAGCCATAATAAAAGCTCCCATTTTACATCTTTTACAGCTGCAGCCGGCAATTTTCTGACTGCTCCATTAGATGTGAAAGTATTTAACGGAGAGCCCCTAAAAAGATAAATTCAGCAACATTACTCAGCAGCTGCATGAGCATATTACTTTTGCAGCTGCTGAGTTTTATTGTATGAACCAAAAATGAATTTTTTGTTTTTTATACTTTCAACAGTCTTGGAAATTCTGTCAGCCAGCAAGATTATGGAAGCTCTCCGGCGCGAAATAAACGCCCTCCCTGATATACTCTCTGCTGTGACATGCTGTTTTCAGCCCATTTCAAAAGGCTCGCTGCGGTAAAATACTGTTTTTTGTCAATATATATATACTGCATCTTTTCACTTGGTTCAGATTCACTTTTTTCAGTATGTAAAATAACCTCCATCTCAGGGACAGTTATACCTAAAACCTTTGATGCTTCTCCAATTGTAAGCAAGTAATGCGCCTTATTCTGCTCTTTTGTCTGTGAATTGACAGAAACCGTTGTTGCCTTTGCAGAATCCAAAAAGCCTCCAATGATAATGCCCAATGAGATTATCAGTGCCGGAATCCAGTTATAGTTATTTTTCATTTCCCCTCTCCTTTCTCAAAAAAATTCATCTGGAACCAATTGGTTATGATACATAATATCAGTATTATAACTGAACATGGTTAAATTTGGAATAAGGAGTTATTAATTAAAAAAGGCTCTTTTCTTAAAGATTTTTGTTTTTTTAATTTGTTATGTGAAGCGTCCCCATTATCAAGTCAGGTTGAATGGAACGTAAGGTGCGAGACTCCAGCTTAGATTAGCAAAATAGGAACTCACGCTGCACAGCCGAGGAGGCTCACAGGCTCCCCCCCGGAAAGCGGGCATCCTGGAGAGGAAATCAGCCACTATGTTTCATTGCAGCAAAGTTTATGAAAACAGCTTTTAAAAAATAGCGTAACATTGTACTTTTCTATAAATTAATCCCTCTCTGGTCAATATTAAGTCCTTCGTATTCACGGGAATATTCTTCGAAACCGTTTCAGAACTAAAGCTTTCCCATCATCTTTCTCCAGTCCTTTTCTAACAAACTATAGATAATAATATCCTCATAGTGGTCATACAGCCATTGTCCGTCCTTTTTAATGCCCTCTGCTGTAAATCCGAGTCTCTCAGGCACCTTTATGCTTTTTGTGTTGCCTGCTGCACATTGTATTTCTATTCGATTTAACTTCATTTCATCAAATAAGTATCTTGTTAAAGATTGTATGCATTTGGTGATAATCCCATTACCTTGTGCATTTTCAGACAAAAAGTAACCTATGCCCGCTGTCTTATTGTTCCAGTCAATATATTGCAGGCCAATCATGCCGGCTAATTTTCCATGAAATCGGATTCCAGCATCAAATCCATTATTATTCGCATAATTTGTAAGCCATATAGGAATGATGGATTCAAAGTCTCCTGCTGATTTTCTCTTATCTACCCACAGGAGCCACTTCCTCAGATACTCTCTATTTTCATCAATAAGCTGGTATAATTCTTCTTTATGATGCTGCTGCAATAGCTCTATTTCAATCTCTTTATCTACGCGAAACGAAAACACAGGCAGGTTCCCCCTTATTGATTTCTGATAAAAGAAGTATTGCTTCAATTTTATGTAAGCACCATCCCTGTTTGCCTGCATAAACTTATCTGTACCAAATAAGTTTATGATAAAGGATGGAACATAAATGGCTGCAAATATTGATTATTCCTCTCCTGCTGCACAATTCACCTATGATGTAAACAAAAGCAAAACATTTAAAAAAGATAAGCGTAACTTCATTAATGTATTAGGAATTAAACAATTGAACACGCTTGATAATGTGTCTTTGCTAGACATTTTCTTAAGCGCGAATAATGTAATTGAACCACACTATCACCAAAATGCGGCAGAACTCGTTTATTGCATTTCAGGTTCTGCAGTTGTTTCCATTTTCAACCCATTTACTAAACAGTTTCAAAACTATCCCATCAGGCCTGGGCAGGTTGCCAATGTCCCACATGGATGGTGGCATTATGAAGTGGCTTCTGAGAATGAAACACATCTGCTTGCCATATTTAATGCCTCCGAGCCTGAAGTTATTTTAGGATCTGACCTGCTAAAGTTCACTCCTGCAGATATTATGGCAAAAACGTACTGTATGAATGAAAATCAATGGAAAAGTACTATAGCGCCTATACAGCCCAATACATTTATCGGTCCTGCCAAAAATTGTGCCGAAAGACATGATTACGGGAACTATTCCCGCCATCATAACGAGCACTATTATCAGAACCCCCCTATGAACTCATATGAACCATACAATTATCCCCGCTGACATCACTCATACATTAATCCAATTTCATATGTATGATGAACGGATCATACTTTCTGCAACATGTGAAAAGCAGCTGCAGGGGGGCCATTTTTAAGATGATGCCGGATGATATCAGCGCACTCTGCCGGTTTGTGAATGGATGTGTCTAATTCAATATCATAAATTCCAGGAACATGGACGGCCTCCTGCCATAATTCAACAGGAGGCGGCACTTTTCCGTCCGCATCATATCCTTTTTGCCATGTGTTAATTCTCCTCTGCATAACAACATCGATAGGACAAAACACACCGGCAAATAATACTGGTAGCCCCTCCAAAATGTTAGCACACATTGGAAGGATTCCAAGCGGCTGAGAATAGCCATCATGGTGCCCCACATCACAAACAACATGAATTCCAAGCCTGCTGTGACTGGCAATAGCTTCATACATACCCTGATAAAGCTTCACAATGAAAGGCTCGAGATCTGGCCGCTCACCGCCGGGACGCAGCCCTATTCCCGGCTGAAAGCGTTCTGGAGTCATTTGCATAAAATGATCTGTCCCCAGGTTCATCCATATTCCCTCGAAGGTTTCCTGTATAACTGCTGCTATACTGGACTTTCCGGATCTTGGTGTGCCATTTAGGATTATTATTTGTCCATATTTATTTACCTGCTGCATGACGGCCCTCCTTATTTTTAATAGATATAGAAGATTTAATAATAGAAGAAATGAATAGATTTTCACGATTAGGGTAAATCAAAATTGAAGGAGTGAACAATTTGAACAAACAAAAAAAGGAATTCGATTACTCGCTTGATTATGGCAGCATAGATTTCCGTAAGCATCCAGAATTATACCGTGTAGGCCGGGGTGAGCAGGGTGTCTTGATGGTAGAGCCCTATAAAAGTGAAATACTGCCTCATTGGCGTTTTAAAACTCCGGAAATAGCAGAAAAGTCTTCAAATAAAATTTATCAGCAGTTCCTCGACTACAAATCCAGCAAAGATTTCGTCGGAATGGACATGGCGAGAAAATTCCTTCAGATGGGCTATACAAGGGCTCGCCGCTATACCAATTATAAAGGCGGAAAAAAATATAAACAGGACGGCGAAGTGAAGGAACGGCAAAACGATCCAGTCAAAGCTGAATCAGCAAGCATCTTCATGGAAAAGTGGAAGCTGGCAAGAGAGGATCAAGATTACCTTGCACTGAAGAAAATGCATCAGGAAAAATACGGATGAACTTAAGGACAGGGGCACCTTAAGTTTTTCTGAGATGCCTATATACCTGATTGCCCTATTTTACTAAAGTTCAGTGTTTCTTCTGCAAACCGGATATCCCTTCTATTAATTATTTTAAAAGGGGCTTCATCCTTAGAAAAATCACAAATTTTTTCACAAAAAACGAACTACTCCGATAATTCAATTTAACACAATAACCATCAAAATAACACGCCTTTTTTCAAGCTTTTATAGAGCTGCTGAACAATGTATCTTTTTTTCCTGCCATCCAGATCTATACCAATCTTTCGCAAAGCCACAAACACCAATAACCTTATTGTCCGGCATGGTCCCGCTAGTCTTCTCATTTAAACAGTGTCTTAAGCCAATATTCATTCTCTTCCATTAAACACTGTTCATCTTCTCAAATACAAAAATAAACCAATATCCGCATCCCGCCACATATCCAATTCCTGAGTGTTCACCATCCGCCATTTGATAACGGCTTGGGGCACTTAAAAGAAATATATGCTGGCCTTAACTGTTAAATATAAGGCTGTTTTCGTAAACTTTGTTGCTATTCAACAAGTGGTTGATTTCCGCAGGAGATGCTCGCTTTCCGCGGGAAGAGCGGTGAGCCTCCTCAGCTACGCTTGCGGGATCTCATCTTCCCGCTAATCCCGCAGGAGTCTCGCACCTTATGCTCCAATCAACCTGATTTAACAATATGATTGCCTCACTGAACTCATTAAAAAACAATAATCTCACAATAATCTTTAAGAAAAGAGCCTAAATAAAACAACAAACATTCGTGTTTTGAAGACTTAACGGTCTACTCCATCTTTGAAATGCAGATGCCAATTCTTATCTCCCTTATGTTCAATGTCTTCCACAGTTTTTTCCAATTCCTGAAAAATAATATGTTTCAATTCAGATAAATGCTCTTGAAAGCTTGTTTCCTCTGCAGGATTTGGTTTGATCCCTGCTACAGCGTTTACAGCCACTAACCTTCTATGTTCTTCATTCAGCTTATCTATCGCTTCAACAAGGTGGAGTGTGTACTTAGCCAGATCTTTATGCTGATCTGGGAGTCTTTCCTGATATTCTTGAATTTTTTTCAGCATTATTTTTCCCCTTTTCATATTTTCTTTAGGCTGCAAAGCGGGTAAACTCCGATCTTAATATTCTCATCCATTTAAGTATGCATACGCAATTCCCCATATTTCTCTAAATTTGTGTTAACCCTTCAAGAAGGCATTTACTTATTAATCCTGCTTGCGGTCCCCTTAGTTATTGTTCTCAGTGCCATAAGATTAGACGGAAGTATGAAAGAAATCCCCGGTTTGGCCAAATGGCTTAAACAGCAAATTTATGTGAGGAAAAACCATTAACATGCTTATGAAAATCAAGGTTTCTCTACCCCTTGTATTCAGGTTTCCAAAATTTTTTTTCATTTTTAGCATAATAAAAAGACCTCCATGAATGACATGAGGGTCCTCCGTTCTCAAATGAGTGATTAGGCCAATAGGAATTTTCAAATCATTCTACCTTAAGCTTATACATCATGCAGCTTTAGGATAATGTTGATCAACAAGTTGTTCAATATGCTTGAACACTACTTAAAATATACACATAAAAGGGCAGCCAGTTCTTCCGCAAACTGGCTGCCCCGCTGAGCAAAAAGAAAGCAATCAAAGCAATAAGACTGCTTCCAATATTTATGGTACTTTACCTGTTCAAACCATGTCCACCATTAATATTTTACTAAAATAGAATAATTTGTAATAAATACATTTATCAAACAACATATTTTTCTTTATATTACATGCCGGACAGGAATATCCAGATCATTCGCTGCATATTCATTTATAATGAAAATCCTGTGCCAGGCCCAGCGTATCGTTAATAGAAGGGGGAATTTCCATGTTCAAGGAAAAATTGCAGCTTGCTATACTAAAAGAAATAAAAACGGGCAATAAAAATTTCACAAGGCAGAAACTGCAATTCAGCCCAACTCTTCTGAGTGAAATTATTTTTGATTTAGTGAAAAATCGATTGATAGCAGATGCAGATTTTTACAGAGACGGAAAATATGACTTATCCACTGCAGAGCTTACTTTAATCGGTGAAAGGTACCTTCATGAGCATTCTGATATGCTTTGTGATTACAAAGGGCTCAGCAGTATTGAAGACTGGCTGAAAATAGATATCAAAAGAGGCTGATCAAGGTACTTTTCCCTCAAACAATATAAGCGGATCATGAATTGTTTAGCGTCATACTGCTCTTTAGGCCTGCTGTTTTTCTTGTTCTTTCAGAAAGCTGCGCATTTTAACAAGATACTCCGGGCCATCAAGCGGATCTTTTACAATCATTTCAATAATCGTCAATCTATCCGCATCTTCCGCAGCTGAAATGGCATCCTCCAGCTCTCCATTAGTTTCAGCACTTTTATACAAGGCACCTTCTCCAAAAATTTCAGTCAGTTTTTCGTATTTCCATTCAGGAATATTGTTGTAATCTTGGTTTTTTGTTTTTACATTTAAATACTTTTCAATTGTATATCCCTTGTTATTCAAAATAAATATAATTGGCTTACAGTCATTTTCCAGCATGGAACTAATCTCCTGGACTGTCAGCTGCAGCGAGCCGTCGCCGGTAAATAGCAGGACACGCCGATTTCCAGATGCCATGCAGGCGCCGAAAGCTGCCGGTATCCCATAGCCGATGCTTTGCCATCCTCCCTGGGCTATATAAGATGCCCCTTTTGGCAACTGGATTTGTGATATGCCATAAGAAAATGTCCCTGTTTCAGCGACAACAATGTCATTTTCCTTAAGGCTATTTTTTATTATAGGATAGTATGTCCTTGCCTCTAAGAGCTGTTCTCGTTCAAATGATGTACGTTCGTAAGGAAATGAAGGCTTTACTGCTGGCTCAGTATTTTGATACTGCAGTTCCATCAGGGAAAGAAGCATATCACCGGCCAGGATGTTCATGTATTGTGCTTGTCCCACTTTTACTGAACCTGGATGGATTTCAATAATATTTTCCTGATTTAATTCAGCAGTAAAATTGGCGGTATTAACATCTGACCAAACCGGTCCTATGATAAAAAGGCAATCAGCTTCTTCAATGATCCGTTTTACGGCCTCACTGCCGAACTGGCCATTATACATTCCAATATACAGAGGATGAGTTTCTTCAAAGCCTCCCTTTCCCTGCATGGTTTGAGCAACAGGCAATTTTGCATGTTCTGCAAATTCTTTTACTTGTTTTTGCAATCCAAAGCGCATTGTATCCCTATCAGTTAATATCGCAGCATTATTGGCATTTTCCAGAAGCTTCCCTGCATGATTAATGGCGGCCTTCAGAGACTCGTCATTTGTTTTCACAGGCTCATTTTGCTGTCCGGAAATTTTTTGTATTGGCTTTGTGACTAAATCAATACTGACCGACAAATACACCGGCTTTTTTGTTTTCTTTGCCGTCATTATAGCAGCTGGTATTTCCCATGCGGCATTTTCAGGCGTTAGTATCGCTGTGTATTCAGTAATATTTTCGTACACTTTCCTGAATACATCATAATCACCGTCCATAAGTGTATGGTGCATCAGCTTTTTGGATTGCTGGTCCCCTGATTTTGGTGAACCGACAATATGGATAATAGGCACACTTTCACTATAAGCCCCTGCGACAGCATTACATGCGCTCATTTCTCCTACACCAAACGTCGTGATCATTGCTGCAATTCCTTTTTCCCTGGCATATCCATCAGCAGCGTATCCTGCATTCAGCTCATTTTTCGCGTTAATGAAAGTCATGTCATTTCTATTTTCCAACGTATCTAAAAGGGTGAAATTATAATCACCCGGTATCCCGAAAATATGTGTAATACCTTCTTTTTTTAAGCAGTCAAATAAAAAATCGCCAAGAGTGGCGTTTTGATTATAGGTTTGTAAAGATGACAAATTAATTCCTCCCAGCCATTTTTATTATTATATACCACCGAATATTTCCGCTAATCCGGTTTATAGAATAACAAAAAAAAATAAAACATTTCACCCTTTAAAATGTATAATATTAGCAGATGCTGAATTTCATATTGCCAATATCACAAAATTCAGCAGAGTAATCCTTAAAGGCGGGATAATATTGAATGATCATTTTCAGTTTTTGTATGTGTTTTTAATTGTAGGATTCTTTTTATATCGCAGGATCAGGCGTTCCATTGGTTTTCAGCCTTATAAAGCAAGAAGGCTGATTGCGAGGACTCTCATTTTTTCATTAGTGGCCATTCTATTAATCGCAGGCTGTGTAAACCACCCTATTTCCTTTGTTTATACACTCATTGGAATAGCTCTAGGCGGGATTCTGCTGTTCTACGGAATCAGGCACAGCACCTTTGAATTACGCAGCGGCATCATCTATTACAGGACTTCCATATGGGTAGAATCTCTTGTACTCCTTCTATTCCTAAGCCGTTTTATATTCCGTTTTCTTATCCTTATACAAATAATGGGACAGCAGAAGAACACCTTAAACAGCTCTCAGTACTCCCAGCATTTCATGAAAGATCCATTAACAATCGCCGTTTTTTTCATTTTGGTTGTTTATTACATTGGCTTTTATCTGTTTGTTTATAAAAAAGGGAAAATCAAGAACCAGGAAAACAAAACCACTCTGATCAGCTAACCAAAATAGACAGGGATTTAGGCACCTTAAAGCAGCCTAACTCCTGTCTTTTTCAGGTTTTTCAGCAGCATAATGTGAACCACTTTTCCAAGAATAGCAATATTTATCATTATGATCCGTTGTAATCTTACGATGTACTGCTTTCTTCTAAATTACTATGATATGGATAAGCTAGTGGGCAATTAAAACCTCTATCAGTGTATTGAGCGCAGAATGGAAGAGTTATTTCGAAACGCGAGTATGTGTTTGATGTCACTATGACCGCAATCTCTGCCCCACGGGAGATCCCATAATGATAGAAAATCAAGAGGGTTTGATGCAACACTCACAATCCCCTACTAAATTTAGAATGGAATTTTCTTGATAACTCACTAGAAAATTGGGCAATATATATATGCAAATTAATAATCTAAAGGAGTGGTAATATGGCTGATATGAAAATAAATGTGAATGCTTTTTGGGATGGTGGGGTAACAGGAAATGGAACACTTAAAGCGGAGTACCTTAATACCAAAATCGCTATTCCTACATCCTTAGGAGGTAGTGGTAACGGAGCAAATCCAAAAGAGGTTCTCGTTGCCTCTGTAACGACGTGTTATACAGCAACACTTACTTTTGTACTCGAAAGCAGAAACCTGCCTGTCGCGGAACTTACAGTGAATTCTAAGGCAAATATATCTGACAATGAGTTTAAAATCACTCATTATCCTAACATCGTTTTATCTGCTGAAGCAACTGAAGAACAGATTCTATCTGCACAAAGAGCGACAGAAGCAGCAGATAAAGGGTGTGATGTCGGCAATATATTGAAAAAAGCAGATGTTAAAATTGAAGTTCAAGCCAAAGTTACTTCCAAATGATATTATTTATCCAAAGATCTAAAACTTCTTACCACAGACCTGCAACTTAATACGGTTCTTTAAAATTCTCTATTAAGGTAAAGGCGGCAAACTGCTGCCTTTTTAAGTATTGAAAAACTAATACATTAAAAATAATCCTCAGAATAGCCCTTGTTCCCTATCCTGATCCTCTTTACTTCTTATCTAAGCATCAGTGTTAACGATACCGTTCTTCTTTAAATGGATTTGCTGTCATCGAATAGCCAAGCTCTTCCCAAAATCCTGCCTCGTCCACCTTCATAAACTCGATCCCTGACACCCACTTGGATCCTTTCCAAAGATAAAATACTTCTGGCGGAATAAACCTTAGCGGATAACCATGTTTTGGATCAATATCCTGCCAATCATTATTTTTATCCTTCCAACGGTATACAAACAAAGAATCGTCCCCTAATAAGGACTCGAGCGGCAGATTTGCAGAATAACCAAATCTGTCACCATTGTAGTAACCGTAAATTTTGATATATTTTACACCCTCATTGATTTCAACAAATTTCAATAACTCCCTTAGTGCAATTCCTTCAAATGAAATATCAAATTTAGACCAGGTGGTAACACAATGCATGTTAACGGTTGAAATGGTCTTCGGAAGCTCCATGAATTCTTGATAAGATAAGAACTTTTCTTCTTTTACCTCACCAAAAATCCTGAAATTCCATGTTGCTTCATTAAACTTGGGAACATCCCCATTGTGTAGTATCGGCCATTTTTGTGTTTCAAATTGGCCGGGCGGAAGCTGTTTTTCCATAATACACCATCCCTCTATTTAAGTAATTCACTGTGTTTTAAATAGTGTTTGCACGAATAGTGCAATCAAACCGGTTTATTTATGAACTGCACTTAATTGATAAAATTAAATCATGTTCTTATTTTTCTTTTTTATTATGTTTACAGCTGATCCCGGAGAATTTATAAGAATCGATTCTAGTGGTTCGTTGGACTTTATTTTATGTCATTTCCTTTGTATTACTCCCTTTACCGCACTTTAAAAGCAACTATTTTAGATTTTATGTTCATATCATATAATTTTTGTAGTAATTAATCCATTTTCATCATAGATAAATGATAATCATATTTTTCTGGAATGTCAACTCCATTTTTGTGTTATAATACGTATATGGAAAAACAAATTGATGTTAATAAACCTAAACGGCGGCTGACGAAAAAGGGAGAAGAGACTCGTAGCCGAATCGTTAAAGCTGCAGCAGAATTGATGTTTGAACAAGGGGTTGCTTGTACAACCGTAGAAGAAGTACAAAAAAAAGCTCAGGTCAGCGCGTCCCAGCTCTACCATTATTTCAAGGAGAAGCGCTCGCTAGTTCAAGCAGTGATTATTTATCAGACTGAGCAAGTGTTAAGTACCCAAAAGTCTTGGGTAATCCAACTAGACAGCATGGAAGCCCTAAGAACTTGGCGCGATGCGATTGTACAGCTTCAAAACTCTCGTCAATACAGAGGTGGTTGTCCAATCGGCTCTCTTGCTAGTGAGTTATCGGACGTTGAGCCTGAGGCTCGTTACGAGCTCGCAGCTGCATTTATGAATTGGGAGCATTACATTCGTAAAGGGCTGCGTACGATGCAAGAACGCGGTGAACTGAGCAGCGATGCCAATCCAGATGAACTTGCTCTTGCATTGCTGACTGCACTCCAAGGCGGGCTTCTTCTTACACAGGTTCGCAAAGAGTCCTTACCACTTGAAGTTGGATTGGACAGTATGCTCGAACATATCAGCTCGTTCATCATTTAATGGGCCTCCAAGCAATATGGCAGATATGAAAAAGAATGATCAAATAGCACAGGCATGCTTTTTCATATATTAATCTAAAAAAAATCATCATAAAGGAGGGCGTATGTTTTTTCTTTTTTTGCTCTAGGAAAGCAATTCATCAATCTACAATGTAACTAACAAAAAGACTTGATTCCAAAATTAGAATTCCCCCCCCAAAAGGATGAAGGTACTTTTTAGGGTTCAGAAAATGTTATGGTAAAAACACACCAATCGTACGTATATGGTGTGTTTTTTTAGCATATGGAACTAAGGACAACATTTTAATAACGAACTATCGGTTTTAAAACATTTACCACCGTTTTGTCATTAGAACCTTTAATGTCCATGTGCCCGACCTAACCCAACTGAGAACTTTGGTTATCTAAAATGGTCGATTTATTTGGTTAACGTTTTTTTCAGAAGTTCCTCTCCGAAATCCGCCATCCTAAATAAAACATCGTTTTTATAATGAACAGCCTACATCAACAAAGAAAAATAACCAAGCTAATTTCGGCTCTATACCTCCATCAGCTTGGTTTAGTAGGTTCTTTTCTTACTTCATTATAATGGTTTTTTACTGGTAGTAATAGATAACACGGAAGATTAAAACTTGTATAACGAAAATTAACATTTCTTCGTGAATACAATCAAACTTAGTTTTAAAACCGTTTTTGCGTCATCTTATACGGCTGTGCGTCCTCCATCGACAGCGAGTTTGGCTCCGTGTACGAAACTAGAACTATCTGTCGCAAGGAAGACGATTGCCTCTGCAATCTCATCCGCCAAGGCTGGACGGCCTGCCGGAGCCTGAGAGGCTAGCTGATCAAGAGCTTCGCCCATAACCTCAGTACCTTCTGTACGCGTCGGTCCAGGGCTGACGGTATTAACACGAACCCCATTTGGGCCGTATTCAGCAGCCCATGATTTTGTAAGTAAATTGATGGCCGCTTTGCTCGAACCATAAAGGCTCATACCAGAAACACCGTAATCGGCAACCATCGACGATAAATTGACAATTGCCCCCTTGCCTCTTTCAGCCATCTTAGGTGCAAGTTCAGCAACGAGGAAATACGGTACTTTAACGTTAAGTGCATACACACTATCAAAATCTTCCTCCGTTGTTTCATTCGTAGGTCCGAATGGAAAAATTCCAGCATTGTTGATAAGTATATCAATATGACCATTTCCGAGCTCGAGTGCACGTTTCGCCAAGCTGCTGGCACTCGACGAGTTATGAAGATCAGTCTGAATGAAATCAGCCTTCCCTCCTGCAGTTCGAATATTCGCAACCGTCTGCTCACCACGATTTGCATTACGCCCCGCAACAATGACATGAATTCCAAGTCCAGCGAGTTTATTTGCAACTTCCCGTCCAATACCACTTGTTCCTCCTGTAATCAGTGCAGTAGATTGATTTGTATTCATTTTATCCTATCTCCTTTATTTTTTGGATTGTTTACTCCATTTTCAACAAAATAAATACTACTCGTTTTTTTTTGGATTGTCAACTCCAAAACTTTTAAGTTTCAATGCATTCATTAAGGTATTTTAAAATAGGAATGTTTGTCTTTTAGTTTTACGAACGTAAAAAACGTCCATTTCAATAAACTACCATTCGTAAAATGTACTTTTTAAAAGATTTCTAACTCCTTAAGCTTACAAACTTTAGATAATTACACTTGCTCTTTATTTTTAAATCACAATTGGATTGGACATCCTCTAATAATTAATAAAAAAACAAAAAAAGAGAAGTTTCATACCCTTCTCTCAATACTCCAAATCCTTTTTAAATTATTGTTTTAGGATCTTCCAGTTGTTTTCTTAGTTTTAGCGCAATTTTAATTGTTTCCTCACATAAAAAAGGCAGCCGAATCGCCGCCTTAATTTAAAACACCATTTTATTTAAAATGTCTAAAAATAAGTTACTACATCTTGTTTCAAGGAAGTTTGCATTAAGCTTTCCATTTCCTCTTACTCCGTAATTCCAAACAGTGTATAAAGTTTAACGTACTACATTAACAAGTTCATTGATGGAGTTTAACTTGGAAGAAAGCTCAATAAACCATGCTTCATCCCCCGTTAATAATGCCAAGTCTATCAGAAATAGAATTTGTTCCTTGTTTACCGCCTTAGAAAGTGGAAGTTTCTTAACATTTTTACTTAAAGTCGAAATTGTTTTGCCAAGCATTTCACGATTGTCACTCTTAGCAACCGTTACTTTAACAACTCCATCGAGAATACTCTGTGACTCAATAAAACCAATTATTAATTCCCCATTCTTTAATTTTCCCTTAACCCAATCACCTGTTTTCAAAACGGAATTACCATTCGTAAACATCCATTTTCACCTTCTTAAGTTATTTTTGTAATTTATGAAAGTACCCAAAAAAGAAGAACCTCTTTTTGAGCTGCAGTGAGCGGGGATATATCACCCAGATGAATCTGTAATTTTTTTATGATAATTTAGAAGTCTACAGCCATTAGTCACAGCCGCTATTTTGTTCTTGATTTACAAGATCAACAACTTCTTTAATTGTATAGTTCTTTAAATACTCACCCAAATGTTCTTCCGCACCAAAGAAAATTGCAAATAATACTCTTTTCATATTCGCGCCCACAATACACTTTTTATTTGAATCAGGACACTTTGGCTGCAGAGCACCTTCAGAAGTTATCAAATATATATCCCAAAGATTAATTTCGCTAAGGTCTAAAGTAAAAATAAATCCGCCGCCGGTTCCTTCTTTTGATTTTATAAATCCGTGTTTTTTTAACAAGCTTAACACTTTTCGAATGCGTACCGGGTGAACACCAGCACTCTCTGAGATAGCATCACTTGTTGACATCCGGTCTGACTGCAACGCAAGAAAAGTTAAACTATGAACGGCAAGCGTAAAATCACTATTCATGGCCCTGCCCCCTAAGAAATAAAAAAGCGCTTTTAGTATTCTGTAGTCCTTTTCACTTTTTTAATAGTTATAACATAATGTAATAATAAATATTACAGTTTGGAATGTCAAGCAGTAATGGAAACACGCTTGTTCCAAATCCTTGTTTGTTTAGGCAGTTATACGTTTAAATATCCCATTGTCTTTTGACTTATTGTGCCGCTCTTTTTTATTTTTCCATATCATTTCTTTATATACAATGACATCGGACTAATAATTTCTATCTTTAAATGTAACTGTAACAAATACTTCAATCAGCGATTTCAAGGATTAGTTTTAACCGTTGAGGGTTTGAAATATTGCTCTTTATTTTTCATATTACTGTGACTCATGCCTTTGCATGATCAAAAACTGAAATGTTTTTGATTTAGTTGAAACAATGTCATTAGTTCCACCTTCTATCAAGCGAAAATTAGAATTAATATCATCAATTGTAAAGGAATTACCATCTGGGTCGGTACAGAAAATTTCAGAGAATCCACTTCCCCCCAGGAATATCGTGATAGTTCTCAACTCTAATTGAAAAAGTGACTCATTTTTGGGTAAGCTTTCACCTCGACGAAACGTATGTGAAGTCGGGCTCGACTATCAAGAGGAGTTACTGTCCCACAACCGGCACTTTGAAATGAACAAGGTATTTCTTTTAAAGTATCTATCCCGTCAATTCTTTTCCTCTCCTCTTATAAAAACTTACATGATGGAGACATTTATTTCCAGTCTAAACCTTTCCTTCTTCTTTTTAGATAGTTTATTTTTACCTTAGTCATTTTCGAACATAGGATCACTTATCCCCTCCTCCACCAGATCTTACGAAAATGGCACAAACGCTAACTAAGATAAGTACTTTTCATACGTGTATACCCTCTATAGTGTAATTTGGGAATAGCAAGTTAATTTTTCTTGACTTCACAAACTGTAAACATTAAAATTACAGTAATTCCTTTGAAAGGAAGCAACCAATTTGAATAGTTTAAAATAGTTTTGTTTGTTAGGGACATTTACCAGACCTTTACTTAGTAATGTCTATACTGTAAACTATTTTATTACAGTATGTTTCATAAAAAACAAACTGTAACTTTTTTTATTACATTAATAGGAAGCGTAATTTTGACTTTCTATATACATTAATATTATAAGAAAGAATTGGAGGATATAATAATGGCTATCTCACACGTAACAGATCAAACATTTAGCACGGAAATTAAAGAGGGCTTAGTTTTAGTTGACTTTTGGGCACCTTGGTGTGGTCCTTGTAAAATGATAGCACCTGTATTGGAGGAAATAGATGGTGAAATGGGTGACAAAGTAAGGATTATCAAGCTTAATGTAGATGAAAACTCAGGAACAGTAGCCAAGTTTGGAGTCATGAGCATTCCAACGTTGATTCTATTCAAAGACGGAGTGGCTGTAGATAAGGTTATCGGATTCTATCCAAAAGAAGCTATGACAGAAATAATTTCAAAGCATATGTAATATAGACTTTGAAAATGCAGGAGCCGAAGTAACCATTGCCATCTGTGACAGGTGAAATTAGCCGTGATCATGATGGAAAAGTAACTACTTCGGCTACAGTTGCTAAAACTGGTTTGCTTTCTGGAAGGAAAGCAACATGCTATCCAGTAGAAGTTCAAAAGAACGAATTGAAAGCTGTTGACGTTAAATATGTTGAACAGCATGTTGTTGCCCATAATGATATTATTACTGGCGATGGTCCAGAAAGTGCCAAAGAATTTGGAAAAGCCCTTATTAAAGCATTACGTTAGTTCTATATTAAAACTATTGGTAAAATAAAATAATAAAGCGTTGGGTTATTTTAATTTCACTAAAAGTAGTATGTAATAATGATTTCAGATACAACCTAAAAAGATTTTTTTAAGGAGGGTTCTACAATGTCATTAAAAGGAAAACGTGTGGTCGTAATAGGAGGTACTTCTGGTATCGGATTATCCGCAGCAAAGGCATTTCTTGATGAATCTGCTCAAGTCATTATTGCAAGCCGTTCTGATGCAAAACTATCGGAGGCAAAGAATGTAATTGGCGGTAATGTGGAAGCCTACAATATTGATTTTCGCAGTGAAGAAAAACTAGCTGACTTTTTTAAAATGGTAGGGAAATTTGATCACCTTGTCGTTACGGCAGGTGAAGGTGCAATGGGTCATTTTAGCGACTTACCTGTTGAGGATGTTAAAGAAGCGTTTGATAGTAAGTTTTGGGGGCAATACTTAACCGTTCGTGCTGCTATTCCGTACTTAAATGATACCAGTTCTATCACATTGACATCTGGTGTTTATGGAATCCGTCCGCCACAGGGAGCAACTACACTTGCTTCTATCAATTCCGCGATCGACGGATTGGTTAGGGGGCTTTCAGTAGACCTGGCCCCTATACGGATAAATGTTGTTTCACCTGGTATCGTAGACACCCCGCTCTACGGAGGGATGCCTGACGAGCAAAGACAAAATTTATATAGCAGCATTGCACAGCAGCTGCCTGTTAATCGCGTGGCACAGCCTGAAGACATTGCTGAGGCCTACGTGTATTTAGTAAAAAATGGTTTTACAACTGGGACTGTTCTACTTATTGATGGCGGGGCTCACTTGGTATAAAGTGAGTATTATAATGTTATTTTTGTGGCTATACTACAACAATGTATAGCCACATTTTTTTAAAAAATAATCCATACTTTCAATAAGAGAAATGATTGGAGATTCAGTTCGAGCAAAACAAGGTGAGATATGAAAGGAATGATGAAAATGAGTTTACCTGACCATGAAAAAATATTAAAAATTAAGCATACCCTTGAAAAACGTGGAGTAACTTTACCTGATGGAACCCTGCTTCCAAGTATTGGTCAAGGAACTTGGTACATGGGTGAAAATCCTCAAGCGAAAAACAAAGAAATCAAAGCTTTGCAGCTTGGAATAGAACTAGGCATGAAGCTAATCGATACGGCTGAAATGTACGGAAACGGCGATTCCGAACGTTTAGTTGGCGAGGCAATCAAGGGGCGCAGAGATAAAGTTTTTTTAGTATCGAAAGTATACCCTCATCATTCAGGGTTAGATTTGATTGAAAGCGCATGTGAAAATAGTCTAAAACGACTTGGAACAGATCATCTTGATTTGTATCTTTTGCACTGGAGAGGCCGTGTTCCTTTAGAAAAAACGATTGAAGGAATGGAGAGACTGCGCAAGGATGGTAAAATTGTAAGATGGGGAGTTTCTAATTTTGATACGGATGATATGAAAGAGTTGTGGGATACTGCAAACGGAAAAAAGTGTGTAACAAATCAAGTGTTATATCATCTGGGTTCCAGAGGGATTGATTATGATCTCCTGCCATGGCATCATGAACATAACATGCCAATTATGGCCTATAGTCCCCTGGCCCAGGGAGGGACTTTAAGAGAACAATTACTAAGCGATCCAACCATCATTGAGATTGCAGAAAAATACAATGTGCAGCCATTACAGATTGCTCTTGCATGGACCATTCGTTCGAACAACGTAATTGCTATCCCAAAAGCTGTTAAGGAAGAACATGTTTTAGCCAATGCTCAAGCCTCTACTATTCAATTGACCACAGAAGATCTGAACAGACTTGACGAGGTATTTCCAAAACCACTAAGAAAAACACCGTTGGATATTATATAAAATGTATGGGGACAAAGGATAAGTTCTCTTTGCCTGGGAGAACTTATCAATGTCCCTTTTCAAACTCTGATTTGCCAGCAGAGTCCAAAAGTACATTTCTTCACATGCTTCCCCTTTTGATTCCTCCAATTTATAGCCAATTTCACGAAGTGTTTAATATAAACGATTCATCATCACTTTTTTGTGATTTAACAAAAAAATAGGAAAACATTCTGGGATTCCTTCCTGGCAAAACATGGTGTAGTGGCTGTTGCCCCTCCTTCCATGCAAGTGCAAGATGTTACAATCTATTCAAATGTCCGTGTAAGTCGATAATGCTCTTTTTTTCTGAGAAAGCTAGAGAAGTTGCTAAGGAATTGGGCAAACGAAGAAACTCAAGCCAAAATTACTAGTTAGGATATATACATCATTTCAAGACCACTCAAAATCCTGCAAGGTTTGAAAACATGACAAAAAAGCCAAGACTTTTCTTAAAAAGCGATTGGCTTCCTGACGATGTTGGGACTTCCTTTACAGAGACAAATCCTTCATTCTTATACGAAAATTTTATTAATTTTCCCTTTGAACAACTTTAAGGATTTGTTTTACCAAAGCTTCCGCATCATTTGCCTCAATTGTTGTAAGCCGAATCCTGCAAAATGGATGTACTCTACATTTCAAGCACCTTCTGAAACAATCGACGACACGAATTTCAATATCATCTCTATAATTCAGCCGAAGGCTCTCTATGGCTTTATCAGCCTCAGTGTATTCAATGTTTCGTTCACAAAACTTAGCTACTCTCATTCTTTTTCCTTTCTTGATAAAATATAAAAAGGACCATCATAGAAACCTTTGCTTTTATACTGGTCTCGTTAATGGCCCATTTTCCTATTTTAGCCCAAAGAAGGTCCTCGTTTTGAGCCTGCCATCTTTAATCCTGAGTATAATGCGTAAATTGAATATCCAATGTACGAAGATATGTTTGAAGACCAGCATCTTGAATTGGGATGATAAATGCCGGTTCCCCGGATTCATTATGATGAGAGTGCCACAATCCCGGAGGTGTAACGAAAGCTTTTCCTGTTACCCAATCAACGCGAATAGGATCAATAATTTGTTGTGTGACCGGATCTATTTTATCTCCAACCAACGTATACGTACCAGGAGCCGCATAAGCAACAAAGTCAAGAGCTACTGATTTATGGCTATGTGGAGCTTGGTTAGATCCTACAGGAACGATACCAAACATCGCCCATAGTACATGCGTAATCGTTAGCGTTTGATCAAACTTTTGGTTGTTTAATAGAATAGAGATTCGATTCTTCAAATGGGCATCCGGTGCATTAGCTACCTCTCCCAATTTTGCCTTTGCTTGTTCATCCGTATAAAGGGTCGGCTTGAAGCGCGCTTCTGTTGCTTGAACTCCTAGATAGTTCAGAAGCGGAGTATCTAAAATGTAGTAAATTGTTGTATCTTCTATTGCAATGTGATGGCTAACCGATCCAGATGGAAGAGTCAAGAAATCACCCTTCTTCCAATTAATCGTTTCACCATTGACCTCCGTGCTGCCCGTGCCGGAGATAATATAATATAATTCGCTTGTAGCATTTGGTTGTGTTTCAATGGATTCGCCCGCATTAATTCGGATAAAGTGGGCAAGTAGAGATGGACTTGTTGCTGGATAATCTGTTCTCAACTCGTTGGAAAGGTCTAACGTTACAATACGAGTTTCACCAGAGTTATATAATTCTGCCCCAAACTCTTTTGCCGGGATCGGACTTATGACACCGCTTCCAATCGGATCCGCTGCGGCAGTATATTCATAGAAACGAGCATCCCCAGTCCAGTTTTCATTTATAGCCCCCACAAATAATTGTCCTGATTGTACATTGTTAGACATATTTAATCCCCCTGTCACCTTTGATGATACTATTTTACCTTGATAGATAATAGTTGTGAAATATATAATTTATATCACTATGATATATTTTATATATAACTGAACTGATAGGTGATAAATATGGAACTTCGACAACTGAAATACTTTCTTGCTGTAGCTGAAGAATTGAATTTCAGCCGCGCAGCAGAACGTATGCGAATTACGCAGCCACCCTTGAGCTTACAAATTCAAAACTTAGAGAAAGAATTAGGTATTCCACTTTTTTATCGAAATAAACGACAAGTCGAATTAACCGATGCTGGAAAATTGTTTTTGGATGAGGGTTCGAAAAATATTCGATCATCTTAATCGTGCTATCGAAAATGCTCAGCGTACTCATCACGGGGAACTCGGAACACTCAATGTTGGTTTTGTCGGGTCGGCTACCTACGACATCCTTCCCTCTGTTCTTAGGGAATTTCGCAGCTTGTATCCAGATGTCCAAGTACATCTTTTTGAAATGTCCACACCTATACAAATTCAAGCATTGCGAGAGGAGAAAATTGATATAGGGGTTTTGAGACCGCCGGTAAATAACGATGCATTATGTACAGAAATTGTGTCCACCACCCCTTGTGTATTGGCAGTCCCAAAACAGCATCCATTATCAGAAAGAAAAAATCTCTCTCTATCCAACCTTAGTCTTTATCCTTTTGTAATGTTATCCCGAAAAACGTGGGCGGCTCTCTATAACGAAATTCTAGCGCTATGTAACCCTATCATCCAGCAGGAGGCACTTGAGTTCCAAACTGTAATCGGTTTAGTTGCTGCCGGTTTGGGAATTGCGGTCGTTCCCCAATCAGCTATGAATTTACATACCCAAGATGTTGTCTACTTGGATCTAAATAATCAATTGCCCACTGCTTCAATGGGTATCTCTTGGCGCCAAAACGATCAGTCGCCTTTGGTTAAAGCCTTTATCCAAATCGCAAAAGAAGTGAGGTAAACACGCTTTCTAACAACACAAATTAGATTTAAACAATGACCGAACGATTTATTTAATCCATAAAAAAGAAGGAAATATTTCAAAAGCGGATCTATATGCATTATTATGCATTTTGAGGTGGAGATTGAAAAAGGGAAAATCCTTTTAGTCAAACTCGTTTCAATTAACGAGTTAACCAACTTAAGGCTAAATTACTTGGTCTTTAACTTATTAAATAAAATATAAATGTCTAATAAATCTGTTGTCAATGACTATTCAAATTTTTTCTTTTTTCAATGTGTATTTTTAAAGTACGTTGTATTAATGGATGTCTTTTTTCTTAAATCGTCCGCCGTGAACGGAAGATACATCCGTTGTAATGATAAATGCTTGCGGGTCTAACGCTCTAATAATATCTTTCAACTTTGTTTCCTCTAACCTTGTAAAAACACATAAAATAACTCTCCTGTCTTGACCACAATAAGAACCCTCTCCATGTAAATAAGTAACTCCTCGACCTAGTCGCTCTGTAATGGCATCCGCAATCTCAATATTATGATCACTTATGATATATACAGATTTCATTTCTTCCAAACCTTTTTCTACGACATCAATCGTTTTAAAGGCAATAAAATAAGTAAGCATCGAAAATAAGGCGTTTTCCAATCCGAACACAAAGACTGCGATTGAGAAGATTATCACATTAATAAACATGATGATTTCACCAACAGAAAATGGTGCCCTCTTCTCAATTAAAATCGCTAATGTTTCGGTACCATCTAAAACTCCACCATTTCGAATGGTTAGACCTACACCGAACCCTAATGCTAAACCTCCAAAAAACACCGCGAGTAGCTTATCATTTACAATCGGGCTTACATTATGCATGAAAGAAGTCGCTACAGAAAGAGCGATAATTCCATATAACATACTGAAAGCAAAGGTGCCACCGATTTGCTTATAGCCTAAGAAAAAGAAAGGCAGGTTTAATATGATTAGAAATATACTAAGGTTGATTGAGGTCACATGACTTAAGATCATGGACAAGCCTGTTACGCCCCCGTCAATAATATGATTTGGAATTAAAACAGCTTCCAACCCGTAAGCCATAATAGTGGAACCAATCGTAATTAAAAAAACTCTTTTGACAATATTTTTAACTGTAAATTTTTTACGTTGTATCTTCTTTTTTCTTTCCAGTGCATCCATAAGAATTCTCCCCCCATTAATCCTAGACTTAATGGTTTGCGTTTGCCGAAAAAAATGCGATGCCTTTTTTAGCATCTCAATAACATTATAGTGCCATTATTCTCACTTCGATATTCTTCCACTACACCAGTGTCTAACTTCGATGCAATCATCTCTATATCCTGTGGGCATTTTTTTGTTATTTCCCCCCCTTAACTGTGTACTTTTATTCTAAGTCCTATAATAGATAGTTATCGGAACCTAGAACGAAAAAAAAGGTAGTTAGGAGTTGTCAGTATGCTTGTACCTGAAAATGAACAGCTTCCGGAAATTGAACAAGAGAAACACGAAAAAATCAAATTCTACATGCAGAACTCCAAGAGCAAGAACACGCAAAAAAGCTATACAGCAGATGGCAGCATTTTACCAATTGGTGCAAAGGAAATAAACGCTCCCCTCTTCCGGCTGATGTCGGCACAATATGCCTTTACATTTCGGATCTAGCGGAAACACATAAATTCTCTACACTTAGAAGGCGTCTTTCCTCCATCAGTGAAGCCCATCGTTTTAAACGACACCCCAGCACGACCAAGTCACTCGAGGTACAGGCAATGATGGAAGGAATCAAACGGGAAATCGGTTCCCGGCAGCAATCAAAAAAGACCTTGATGCTTCCCCTCCCTCCCGGGACTCATCAGCAAGATAGATACCTCCAGTTTGATCGGTATCCGTGATAAAGCTATTTTATTATTGGGATTTTCCCTGGCCAGCCGACGGTCGGAACTTGTGGCCATCAATATAGAAGATCTGGAAATCAATGATCTTGGGATGGATGTTCGTGTAAGGGAAACAAAAACGAAGAATGATGATTTGATTAAAGCTGTGGTCTATACCCATAATGAGTTTTGCCCGGTACAGGCAGCTAAGGTATGGGTAAAAGTTTCGGGGATAAGTACCGGTGCCCTTTTCCGTTCTGTTGACCGGCATGGAAATATTAATGATCGTTTAAGCGATAAATCAGTTGCTTTGATCGTAAAGAAATATATTTGGGAACTCGGTATGGATGAATTGGATTTTGCGGCACACAGTTTGAGAAGCGGAATATCGACCAGTGCAGCCATGATGGGGATGACCGATATAGCAATTATGAAGCAGACTGGTCATAAGACCAGGGAAATGGTTGACCGGTATGTTCAGGCTGGTTTGAGGTATAAAAATATGCTAGCAGTATTCTTAAAAATCTTTAATATAATAACCACTATATAATAGAAGAAACTCGACTTTTATTGTAGAGCCTTATCAATGACCTCTACCCTGTCAAGATGGTTGCTTACTTCTAGTTATTAATAAAACTCCAGCGTACACAGAGCTTTGTTAAGTATAAGCTACGATAACAGCCCTAACTGCGACAGGCTCGAATAAAAAATCTTATAAAATATTGACCGAAAAATTTACCATGTTGCTTATCATCTTTATTTACTTGTGCCTGCTGTCTAAAGCCTGCATAGATACTTTAATTCTGCCTTTCCATCCAAGTCAATAGGAGATTGCTTGGCCTGGTAGACATTTTATAACCATACAGATAACCGTCACCCTCCTATTTATTCCACACATGGTCTTTGTTTGGATTTTCCAGCCAAAGGTTTATCGAGATATTTTTTACCATAAGAATTAACGTTTGGAAATAATAGCCGGAGTGACCAATTCTAAAATGGATTGGCAGTTTTTCTTCTGGCATCCTGAAATGTGCTGTAAAACTCTTTACTAAACCAGCTAATAGGAGTCAAGAACTTCTTATTAAAATATATTTTCTTCCGTGTTATGCTTTTTGAAGACACGCCAAATAACCCTCCAAACATTAATTGGAAGGTTTTTCATAAGATGCTTTTTATTGTGGATTAAGCCAAGTCTAGGAACTGCTCATTCCTTTTTAGGATTGCAAAAATCCAGTGTAAGAG